>JBAQLI010000104.1:0-13426 GCA_049301735.1 Candidatus Methanoperedens sp. | reverse complement strand
TGTTCTTGTCAAAAAAGTTTTCCACTTTTAAAAACGTTTATCGGAAAAAACTTATCGAACGCTCCACTAGTACCTAAGGGTCCTGGATGGGAAGGTTTAGGTCTGTTGATTATTTATTTCCTCCTTACGTTCTTATCTGGAATACTAACTGTTATATCGTTCTTGACAAAATCCAGATATGAATTGGCAAATAAGTATTTTATTACATCACTTAAAGTTACTCTATCACTGATAATATTCTTAATTATGATGTCTGTCACATCTAATATCTTTCAGCCTTATTATATTCCGCAGGGATTAAGTGATTAGGAAGTTAACATGACGAATATGGATGTAGACCTGGCTTGGCTTTGGTTTATTCTAATAGGTACAGCCTCTGGAATTTGGGTACTTGCTTTTCTGATCATCTGGAGCGTGACTAAAAAACAATTTGATGCGTTGGCAGGCGTAGTAGTTTTTGTTTTGGGTACAATTTTCGCATCTATTATAATTGCCAGTTGGGGGCTGGATTTATTATTTTCAGATTTCATAGCTTTTCCATTCATAACTCTTGAAAGCCTAATGCCAGCGTTAGGATTTTCTTTTGCTGTCGCATATGTCTTTTCTAAAAATATCAGGGAAAGCTCCACCATTGCGTTTACTGGCACTTTATTCTTTGGGATTTTCTTTGTAATTGGTTACCCAATTGATTTTCAACGATTTTTTCTACCTCGATTACTGGCGCTGTTAGCTTCTATACCTGTATCCTCTGTAATTCTTTACACCACTTATTGCAAAAATATTCGCCGCAGTATAAAAGGGTCTTTATTAGGTCTATCTATTCTTTCATCACTGCTATCACTAATTATATTTGCCTTTTTAAAATTCGGAAACTGTTGGAGAATCTGGGATTATGGTTGCTTCGATCTGATTCGGTTTCTGTCTGGTTCTCCATTGTGGATGAAAGCTGTTATATACATATTTATTCCAGTATTGGCAGGGGTTACTATCATCAAACTGACAGCCCACAGGGCGGAGTTGCCTTAATGAGAAAGAACTACATTTTTTGGATTATTGCTATAACAGCCATTCTATCTCTTTCTCGTGCTATAGGCATTTTGTTTACTTATTCGCGGTATCCTTTTATTCACGAATTTTTTAATCGAAAAAATTCCGTTTCGTATCACATTGATTCCTCTTATCTATACCCTTATGGGTTTGCCGTTTATTTATTTGACTAGAAACTTTACTCCCATTGGAGGAGATGTGTGGGATCCTATAGCTTTTATGATTCACCCTGCGCTGGCAATTTATTCGTTCGCAATATTGGCAAAAATGAAAGTAGAAGAATAGCAACGACAAGGTAAAGCATGAATGAACTCTTCATCTCACCTTTCCTTCTCCTGTAATCCAAGTCTCTAGAGATTGAAGTGAAAATTGATGTCCCCTATAGACAGGTTCGGGTTCAGCGGGTTCATGGGATTTGCAAGGCTGACATTCAATAGTGATGAGAGCAGATGTATCAAGCTCAGTACCGGCGATGAGGGACTTCCGTATGTCTCTTCGATTATCAAGCTCTTGCAGCGGTTGATCTCATTTCTATATATTTCCAAAGTTGCTTCACCTGCACGCAACGCTTCTTCCTTTGTCCCAAATGACCCAATGTACTTGTCGAAACCCTTTCTATCAATTCTTGCACCCCATTTATGTGGCTTCTGCTCGAAGTAGACAGTGTATCCTTTCTGTCTATGCTTAACCCTCGCTCGTATCTCTTCGGGCGCTGCTGGCATCGAATCAGGGAAGTTAATATACGCATATTCTCCAAAGAAGTATAACGCGGCGCTGTCATAAGCCCTCGCTGCGTCTTCCTGGAAGTCATAAGACCCGAGGAAGAAACGTTTTCTGTCGACATGAATACTCACAACCCAGCGACCGGTCTTCGGATCGTGTCCAACCCCTTTATATTTGGAGATATGCCGGATGCGCTGGCCAGATGTGTTTGCCCTGCTCTGAGATGGAGTAACAAGTCGTAGATTAGATCTCTTGTTGTCCAGAGTATCTCGATTTATGTGGTCGATAAAGACCCCGCTTGGTGGAAATAGAAAATGCAGGCATTGAAACCGCTTTTTCTGATGGAACTAAAACACACAGCCAGGAAAAAGGACTGGATAAAAATGAGGTCAATGTGGTTCTCGGTATGATAAATGATAAAAAATTCATTCTTGGGGCAAAAGTCAACGAATCATGGAATGAGATGGCAAAAGGGATGCGAAGTTCAAAAGCAGTTACTGACAAAACAGTCTTTTGTGGGGATACGGAGAAAGAAATGAAAAATGCTATGACAAAAGATGATGAATTGTATCAATTGGATCTTGTGCATGCTGCCAGGATTGCAGGTTATAAACTCTGGGAAGATAAAATCATGTCACTTGAAGAGCGAAGAACAATTGTCAGCAAACTTGAAGGAGTTCTATACACACTGAAAAACTCAGTTGAAAAACATTTACTTGATAAAAATACTGATGATCTGAAGGATCGGATCAATACAACGGTGAATGAGCTAAAGAAAATGTCAAAAGAATTATGGAAACTTGGATGCCGAAAAACTGCAATGTTCATTAAAGAATATAGTAACAGCATGGTGGTTTTTGCTAAATTTGCAGTGAATGGCAGGAAAGTTCCCTGGAATTCAAATATCATCGAGCGACTTATGGGCGAAATAGCAAAACGAACTAAACACAAATGGATGAGATGAACCACGAAGGGTCTGGAAACTATCATCAATATCATTCTTGTAAGATATTGTTCAGAAAAAAATTATGAGGAGTTCAAAAATAAAATTATGAAGTCAGAAAACCTAATGTTTATTATGGCAGAAGTCAAGATAAGCTCAATCAGGGGAGAATTTTAGCCGAAGATTAGACACAACCAAAAAATTGGGGTCTTGATGCTCTTAAAGAACTAAGAATGAGGTATGGGAAATATGAGAGAAGATGAAATAAAACGGATTTACACTGAAGCCATTTTTGGTCGAGGTCTGGGGTATTTCAAAGAGGGTAGGGTTACAAGTATTATAAAGTTTAAAGGTAAGCTGATAGGAGAGGTAGTTGGAACTGAGAAATATAGGACAGAAGTGAATATGGAAAATCTTGGTAGTAAGTGCTCGTGCCCTTATGGAACGAACTGCAAGCACGGTGCAGCGATACTTCTCCAATATTTCAACGGTGAATACATAGATGGCGATAAAATCATGGAAAAAGTGGGAGACATGGATAGAGAGGAATTGAAGGGAGTTATAGAGCGTCTGGTAAGCATAAATCCTGCAAGCCTGTTGTATCTGGGTGTTCCAGCAAGTGAAGAAAAAACCAGCGAGAAGTTGATTAAAGCACTGGACAAAGAAATGAAATCTAGACTGAAGCGTATTGAATATACATACGCAGATACGGGGTTCGTGGATGATTTTGCAAAGTTCATAAAAGTTAATGAGGACGTTCTGACCAAGGAGCAGATTTTTTATGCGCTCGAATTTCTGGTGAAGAATTGCGAAGAATACGGATATTTTTACGACGATTACTCAGACAGCTACTTCGGAGATCCGATTTTTGAGAACTTGTGTGATGCATTTGCAAAGAAGGAACTAGAGGACATTGATTTTGCAAAGTTGAAAAGGCTGAGAGAGGAGGATAATTATGAAATGCTCGGTCCATTTTTCAATAGAATAGCTACAGTTGAGAGTGCCGCAAAGCTATCGGATTTTGAGGGATATATCCATGAATTTCTGGATGAGCATTCTTATATGAAATTTCTGATTAACGGTGGGCTGATAGATAAAGCGAGGGAGTTGATTGAAGCCAGTGAATCTTTGGATGAAGGAAGCAGATTCAGATTATATTTGCAGATTGATAAGGATAAGGCGATAGAGTTTGCTCTTATGAACGGATTCTATTCAAGTTTGATACGGTATTATCATGAAATAGGAGCGCATGACGAAGCAGTGGGCCTGTTTAAGGAAGTTATGAGAGATGAAGCAAAGAGAGAGCGATTGAAACATGACCTGTATATTTACAGGGATATTTTTGATTCTATAAATAAAAGTGATAAGAGAGAAGGACTGGAGGAGGTTTTGCGTTCGCTTTTCGAGATTTGCTATTCATCAAAATATTACGGATTGTGCGTGGATGCAGGGATTAAACTGGGCGACAAAGAACTTATGCTGAAGTTAATAGGTAAAAAAAGAAGTTATGACTTTAATGTGGAAGCAAAGATAAAATTACTGAATTATTTGAAAGAAGATTATAAAGTAGAGGTAGAGAAAGAGCTAAAGGAGCTTGCTCAGTCCTTGATAGAGGAAAAGAAAAATTATGCTTATGAGAAAGCTGCTGATTGTGTATTCCTGCTTCGAAAAGTGATGGACGAAAAGGAGTGGGAGAATTATGTGAAAGGATTTTATAATTTGCATTCCAGGAAAATGAATCTCTGGCTGGAGTTTACGAGGAGGGGAGTTAGTTTGAAAAAGAAGATGGGAATTGTGACGATGGAGAAAAGAGATTACGAGACTGCTAAGGGAAGGTGATAAATATGCGAGAGCATGACGAAACAGATAGTATTCTGGAAGTTTTTGGGATTCCGTCTCCAAGTAGGATGATGAATTATATCACGGATTCATGGCGCAAGGAGCTGGAGAGCAAACCCATCAACCTGAACACTACGATTTTGGCAGGGCTTAATAAATATCCGATACATTGGATAAATGGAGTAGCAAAAGCCCTCGGGGTATCCACTAAAGAGAGGAAAAAGGAGAAAATAGAAAAGATAATCAGTAGGCTCACCGCTGAGTTGGATGAGGTTATCGAGAAGCTCCAGCCTGAATCCCGTGAGGCATTGAAGCTGGTAATAAAGGCAGGTGGCTGGGTACGCTATAACCAGCTTTCTAAAAAATTCGGCGGTGAGGATAATGACGGCTATTTCTGGGAAAACGAGCCACCTGCTTCGATCATTGGGATTCTCAGGCTGCGCGCCCTTCTCTTTGTGGGAAAGGCTGGAATTAATGGTAGGATGTATAAGGTTGTGGTGGTGCCCAAGGATATAAGGGAAGAACTTGCGGAGATATTCAAATGAGAGACTCGACTGGGTAAAGAGGGAAAATGAATGATCGCATTGGATGCAATTTAAAAGCTCTCATAAATGCATTAAATAGCAGTAATGGTACTGTCCGCAGCGATGCTGCCAGAGACACTGTCATCTTGTCAAAAAGTGTGTTTTTGGCGAGGCATCACTTACACCATTGATGGGCACTTTTTGATAGCAACAAGCATGTGCTCCATATTTCCGCATTTGCGATTGGCGATCTTGCTGAGTATTAGGGTTAATGTCCACTGACATTCTGGGGTAAATCCATAGTACGAAATGAAATATTATTTATCAAATTTCACAATAGAGAAGTATTTTGTTTTATAACTGTGATGAAATGTTTATCATTTTTACCCAGCAGGTGTGTGGACACTAACATTAGGGCATTTTTAATAGCACTGCCGTAACATTATTACAAATATTACTATCCGACAGCTATGAAGTTGTACGCTGGAGGTGCAACATTCGCATTTAGAACACTTGCCATGAAAGGCAGCTTTGATACTGATGCGTTGCAATGTTTTGTAGGCTTGCTTTTTGACGCAAATAAAAGGGTACGCTATAATGTTGTTATGTTTATACAATAGGATATCTTGCTTAGATTTTGTTGCAAGCTAGAATTTTTGATACCACTATGCGGGATTCTATTATAAAATAATGGAAGAACTGATGGTCGATAATACCTTAATACCGATCGATCAGTTCTTCTTATCCCATATTTTTTTATATCAAGCTCAATCAGCTGAGTTAATTCTGCCTCTTTCAGGCATTGTCTTCCTGCCAATTCCTGAGTGCTCTGAGCTTCTGCATCTCTTTTATACGCTCTATCATGGCGATCCGTGTAATTGCGGATTGATTGCCTGTATATCATCAGCAAATATTCCGCGACCTATAAGGTAATCCAGATCTAATATTACGGCCATACATAGAAAGCTGCGAATACCGGGACACTTTCCATTCATTTAGGTCTCCCAATTGAACTCAAATTCCATTGACTTCATAATGCCATTTTTGTAGATTTTCTTAATCATTTTCTTAGTATCCTGGATTAGAAAATAAGGCCTTTCAACCTCGTTTCCATACCTCCGATCGCTAAATGTCTTAATGGGTATATAATTTTTACGATAATATAAATTTGATAATTTAAAATTGAAATTAAAATCTGAACTTGAGGATCAAATAAAAAAGAGTATTAGAAACATTCGAATAACTATTATTCAGGATCATCTTTTAAAATCTGAAAAATAAGCAGCAAATATCAAAGTCAAAAGATGATATTAACTTCAGAAATCAAAAATCATGTTAAATCTCTTTTTCACAATAAAATGAGATCATTTGAGCAGGGATATAAACCCAGGCATTTCCAATCTTGTATTCGTAAAATTCTGGATTTTCTACTTCCTCCTCTTTTTCTCCTATTGTATAGGTGAGTGGCTGCATGATCGCCCATAGATCAGCTTCAGGACGCCTTGAATTCCCCAGTATTTTGCCGGCATTGTCTTCGAGCATTCTCCATGAAACCCAGGGCAAATTTGTTTCCTGTATGGAATATTTCATGAAAATTAAGATCTTTTTAAGTTTATTGTCTTCGTTCGAAAGAAGTTCTTTTAACTTATCATCAGATAACTTTTTTGAAGCTGCCGTTTTTCTTGTCATGGTTACAAACTCTTGTTAACTATGAATGTTAACTTTTGGTTTTGATAATCCATATTATCCAATATCCATATTTAAAAATTTCTATTTTCAATATCAAAAAATCCAGGATCATTCAATTATCTCCGCGATCACATGATGTATCTTGCTGACCTGGTTACCGCCAACCGCTGCAAAATTGTCAACAACTGTCTTAAAATCCTCCTTTGAAGCCATTATAGCCCCATCGTAATCTCTATGCCTCTGATACTTGTTTATCAGAGCAGTTGCCAGAAGCATCTCAAAAATGATGTTCTGCGTATCAATATTAATACTATCTTTGAATTTGAGGTTAAAATTAAAAATAACCTTTTCTTTTTTGGATTTGAGTTCTTCGAATATCGCCCTGCAGATCTTCACTTCGGGATAATCTTCAGGATACTTTTCCTCACCCATTTGCCTTCTCTTCTGCAATCTATCTGAAATGGCCTTTAATCTCGGTTCATTAACCTCAATCCCGATTTGCAGGCAGCGTCTTTCAACCTCGTCATCACCCATATCAGCAACTGCTGTGAGCCACCAGGTCAGTCTGGGGGGAATTTTTAAAACTGTATCTTTATGCAGCGTGAAATCCGTATCTTGCTCGAACTGTTCCTGGAAATCACGGGTACTGTTTTTGAATATCATCTTCAGGTCATCGGACATTTGCATATCGCCTGAAAATAATATCATATCAGGCTGAATAGAATCAGAATAAAAGATTGCTTTATCGCTAAGGCTTCTACGGATCCACCATTTTTGTGGAATAAGATGCAGCATAGACCTGCAGGCATGCGATTTCACTCCGTCGCTATCTCCATTAAAGTTTATGGCAATACCATCACTTGCAGCTACACTGCTGCAAACTGAACTGCATAATAAGACATAACCAAAAGGCCTGTCCCCCGAATGAAACTTATTCCAGGTGTCCAGTATATATCCGATCGGATCACCTTTTGTCATGATCTCAATAGCCTTTTTCGTTGTTTCGATGTCTGTATCTTCAATATCCGGGCTCTTCTGGAAACATGACTTGCAGATCTCCATTATTTCAGGGAAGTTCAGACGGAGGGTAATGCATTTCCAGGTCTTTTTTTCATCAACATTCTTCCACTCATCTGCTGTGCGCCCGGGATCGTAATCATCTCCATACACCTTCTTTGCATACAGCCTGAACTCTTCAAGCGTCACTTTCTGGGCTTTCAACTCCGTTGCAGTTGTGAGCATTAACCTTCGCCCTTCTTTACCATGCATCGTATCACGTGATTGGTTTATGATCCACCTGAAACATTTGCGGCAGCCTTTGATCTTCTCATCGAGCTTTTTTAGCTGCTTGATAGTTTCAACGACGTGATCGGGTAATTCTGGAAGTTCGAAGGTTTCCAGGTAGGCTCCTTCTGGCAATTGCCATTTATACTTCTGACCTTCCCTGTGGACCGAAGGAGGAACCACTACCTGATTCCCCTCTCCCAATATCTCGATCCCGAATTCATGGAATTTCCAGTTCCCGATCTTATCTGTGAACTTAAAATAAACGTGCCCTCTGCCTGTTATTCTGCCGGCTCGCAATGTCCTTTCAAGGATCTTCTGTTCTGGAGGGAAAAGGACATCAATCCAGTCAAGTTTATCGAGGTCAATTACCATTATTCTGCTCTCTTTTCCCAGGACAAGTCCTATGTTGTTATCAGTTTTATCAAACCATTCTATTAATTCGGCTGTTGTAGCCTTCTTGCGCTTCTGCCAGCTGTTTAATAGTGGTCTTTTCCCGGGACTATTTCCTGTATCCTCCGGGCCTGCGAGGGGATGGATCACCCAGCCTTTTCTGGTGAGCTTAAGGGCCTCGTTCAGCTGTTCTATTCCCAAACTATCACCATTTTATCGTATCCTGAATTCTGCTGGCGTTAGATTTTATCAGAATGCTCGGCCCTGGCTATGCTCGATATTACATCAGCGGTCTGAGCTTCATTCAAAGTGTAGAGCGTTGGAACTC
This sequence comes from Candidatus Methanoperedens sp., assembly GCA_049301735.1. Classification (GTDB taxonomy): domain Archaea; phylum Halobacteriota; class Methanosarcinia; order Methanosarcinales; family Methanoperedenaceae; genus Methanoperedens. The sequence continues at coordinate 4,656 of JBAQLI010000104.1, read as the reverse complement.
TGAAAGAAACAGCAATTGTCTTGAGGAAACCCTGAATGAAGGAAGGATCGATTGTTCGACCTGGAAAGAAAGGGTCTTCTCCTTCAATAATCAGTATGGGTCGCTCATAGCTGCCTGCCAGATGTTTTATCTGACCAAAGAGTCTCATGTCCTCGAAAAAAGATTTTAAGAAATCGTCAATAGTCAGGCGCTCGAAAGCTATCCTGTTGTTTGCTATATAATTGCCCAATTCAAGAGTGGTGATTTCGATTTCAATGCCCTGCTTTTCAAGCATCTTTACTACACCTGAACGCAGTTCCCTGGAATCCACAACAACTTTGACGGCCTGCATTTCAACACATCTCAGTAAATCCCTTTGTTCTTCCGATACAATTTGACGCGCGAAAGTGTCGCATGGCAAAACCTGCTAATCTATAAACAGTATTCGCCGGGAAAGTTCTGACCTCTTTGATGAGGTCCTCAAGGGTTAGCCATGACATTCTTTTCCTCCGCCAAATCCAGTTCAGTGATCACAACACAATCGTTCGCTACATCATAATCGATATCTAACGGCTGTCCTTTTTTCCATCCAAAATCCTTGTGTATCATGTGTTTATCTAAATAAACATAGGGATACCCAATGGATGTGTTCTGTAATTTCCTGCCATCGTTCCCTTTATCAGAAATGACAATGCGCCTGATGTCTTTGCTGTATTCTATGCCGAGTAACTGCCCTTTCTCCCATTTGAAAGCCTCCTCAATCAAAAGTTTATCAAGATAAATATAAGGCTGCTTTTTACCTGAGTTTGTCTGCAATTTTGTTCGCGTCATGTCTTCTATGCGGTAACCTCTGCCGCTTTTTTATCTTCGATGGTCCCACAGATGATTACACTCTCATCCTCTTCAAAGCCACTGAGCATTTTTTCTATCAATCAAATCATCTCTGTACTATAATACGTACATATAATGATATGTTACCAAGGTATAAATAGTTTTATGTGTCATAATACGTACACAATGAAACGCAAAGAACTAGGAGAAGCAAGTGTGCGAAGAAACTATGCATTCAGTCATCGTACAATTGAAAACTTGAAATGGCTCATGGACCACAGGATATACAGGAATGAGACCGAAGCCATTGATCTTGCAATTGAACGCATGCGGACTATGTATGAAATTAGTGAAGAAACGTCAAAACCGTCAATTCCAGAACATCCAGAGGATGCCAAAACCCAAAAACCAAAGAAAGTTTAGGTCATGTTCCTGCGAAGCACAATTCCTGACTCTGGGGCGTATGACCAGACACCATATTCTCGCTGGTTTATTCTTCTAATAAGGGTCTGGAACCCCAGCGCAGTAAGATGAAGTAAATCCATCGATGCCCGTTCTGGAGCAACATGGATACGGATTGAGAATAATATCAATCTATAAACCTGAAAGATGAGGAAAATACATTGAAATTGTTTTCAAGTTCGGCAGTCACATTATCCCGCTTTCCAGCATCGGTGCTGATGACCTGAAAACGTAATACATACGACCTTTGTTTGTGAATCACATGTACATCTCGCTGGTATAAATCTCCGACAGTCCTGTATTTTCTAATAATCTCCCACGCTCTTTCTCCTCCGAGTTTTGTCTCTCCCTCGTAGGTAATGCCCTCTTCTCTTTTCAATTCCTGTGAACGTGCATACGCCAAAGTGTACCCGATAGGGACTAATTGTGTATCCATACTCACTTGGACTATGGAAAGAGTGCCGTACTTTTGCAGATCAAGCCTTATGGCGCCATCATCACCCGACGGCCACCAGGGGTATTTGTCATTAACAAAATTAATTACACCACCATAAGGTACATTCCACATCGCATCATCTTTCCATCCGGAAGGGATCTTCATTTCAAACATGAAAGTTTTGTTGTAAAAAATATCGTTTCCTATTTCAGTTTCTACTGAAGGAATATTTTTATTGGGATTTATCTCATTACCTGCAACTTTTTGCTGAATGTATCCGCTGAAAAGAACGATCATCAGCAAAAATAAAGTCCATATATTCTTTTTATTTTCCATATTATACTTTCTCCTTAACAGAATTTTAGCCTCTCCACGAAATTGACCTTAAGACCGATCTTCCATCCAAACTCATCCTTTCTGGTGTAGATGCATCCTTCTTCTTTTAACTTGGCTATGGCTGGGGGAGCATCTACTGCGCCCACACCGGTTTCATCACAGAAATGATAGAAATCACGGAAGTAGCGATACTTCTCTCCTGTCCGTTCAAAGTGCTTCACCAATACTTCTACTACTACTCGTTCAGGTTCAGTAATATCTGAACGATTGGTGAAAACTGACAGGTCCAGTTGATGTGATTTTTTGGGACTGTCTAAAGTTCGATTTAACTTTGTTTTAACTTCGTTTTTACTTTCTTTTAACTTCGTTTTAACATTATTATTATTGATATCTAATATTAAAAAACCAAAAGACGTAACCTTCCATCCCCATCGTTCCTTCCTTTCAAAAATACCTCTTTTTTCACCATTGATACAATATATACTTACTATTCGTACAGGTATCCCTGTTTGGTCAGCAATTTCCATTGTAGTCATTCCACCGCTATTGGAAAGAACACCTAGAATCTCTATGGTTTTTCCCCTGAACTTACAGGGATTTGAAATAAGATTAGTAGGAGTAGGAGTAATGCTGGTAATTCTAGGAACATTCCTGTTTTGATAGTTCTCATTTTCAGGCATATCTCACACCACCCTCAAGATTCCTGGCGACCTGTCATGGCAGAAATTGCAGATGTAATCACGATTCTTATATATTCTATGCTCATGATTCTGAAAGGTTTGATCAGTGGAGCAAATTGGATTCTACTTTTAGACACGAGGATCAGGTAGTTCACTTGCTTCGATGATTTCCTGGCATATCTGCCTTAAAAGTGGATTATCCGCATTCAACCACCTTCTGATCTCATCACCCTGTATCTGCATAGTCTTTTTTGCAAAAGATTTAAAATTTTGTGAGTAACTATTTCCCATGCCCATCACCTTTGTTCGGCGCTGTGATTTAGTCAAATCCTGACCGGAACAGCTACAGGTATAGCTATTATTCTCTTCCCTTCTCGCGTGAAGTCTAAGAAGTCCCCTACCTTAAGTTCAAGGTCTTCAACGATCTCTTTTGGTACAAAGCAATATATGCTTTCGTGGTTTTTTTGTAACCTTCGTCTCATTGTAAAGTCACCGAATAATCACATGAGGTACGTATCATATATGTTTTATCGTTTTAAAAAAATAAAATATGTACTATAATACACACCCTGAATGCGTAACAGTTAGAAATGAAGAGAACTTTTTCGCTAAAAGGTCACCCATCAACCTTAGAATAGGTATATTTATGAAAATAACTGAATAATAACCGCAATTATTTAAATAATTTATAATTTTTAAAATTTGGGGGTGCTTGGATTTATTAGAAATATCATTTTGTAACAATAATTTACTTTATGACTTATTGTGAACATATTTTTCTCTTTTTAATGGGTGGGAAATATGATAAGGTTTGCCTGATTTCAAATATTGACAGGATAAATTTTTAAACATTCATTGACAGGATAACAGGATGGACAGGATTTGTATCCTGTGAATCCTGTCCAATTAATTCAGGCTTAAAAATTTTAGATAGCCTTTATTATCATGCAGGAAAGATAATCAGCATTATCAGGCGACAATAATGCTCGAACACAACCCAAAAGTTTTCATAAGCTACAGCCATGATTCAGATGAACCTAAAGACAGAGTGCTGGCTCTCTCGGATCGCCTGCGTGCAGATGGAATAGATTGCATCATTGACCAATATGAGACCTCACCGTCTGAAGGATGGGCGCGCTGGTGCAATAACCAGATAGAAACGGTTGAATTTGTTCTTGTGGTTTGCACGAATACATATGAACAAAGATTCAAGGGCACTGACATAACCGGTAAAGGTAAGGGAGTAAAATGGGAAGGCGCAACAATTACCCAGGAGCTTTATGAAGCGCAAGCCAGAAACAAAAAGTTCATTCCGGTAATTTTCACATCTGAAGATGAAACTCATATTCCGATAATCCTTCGAGGTGCAACTTATTATATTCCAAATACCAAAAAAGGCTACGAATCTCTATACTGCCATCTAACAAACCAGCCGTTCATAGAAAAACCAGTTCTTGGCAAACTCAAATCCATGCCCCCACGTCCTCGCAAAGAGGATTTCTGCGCCCCGCCTTGGAACGCCCCATTCCAGCGCAATCCCTATTTCACAGGCCGCGAACAGGTTTTAGAACAGCTTCACAACGCGCTAATATCCAATAAAGCCGCAGCATTGGCGCAGGCAATCAGCGGTCTTGGCGGCATAGGAAAGACCCAGACAGCAGTTGAATACGCTTACCGATACCGGAAAGAATACAACGCCGTGTTGTGGGTAAAAGCCTACTCACTCGAGGCGCTTATCTCTGATTATGCGGCACTGGCGCATGTTCTTGATCTTCATGAAAAGGATGAAAAAGAACAAAACCGTATTATGGTTGAAGCGTATCCGAAATCGTGTGGAACTGAAAGAATGGTGGAAGTTGCTGGGACAAAAGTTGCTGGGACATTACCTATATTATGGAATGAGCGGTAACGTGAGATGGCTACGTAACTTCT
>JBAQLI010000103.1:0-22161 GCA_049301735.1 Candidatus Methanoperedens sp. | reverse complement strand
CCTATAGGCAATATTGTAATGCTCGACAGAATTCAAAAAGATTATGGTTACTTTGATTTTATGTTTGGTAAAATCGGTGGAAAAGCCAAAGATTTCCAGAAAATCATAAAATCATTGATCTACAACAAATTGACGGATAACGTTTCAATCAATCAAATTCCAAATATATACCCCGACGAAGCTTTTAGATATTTGGAATTGAAAGAAACACCAGCAGAACGAACATTTTACAGGACTATTGAACGGATTGGAGATAACTTCGGAATCATATTAGACCTTCATCAGCAATTCCTGGTAAAAAATAATCTCATATCAAAAGAGCAATTTATTGATTTTTCGTCAACATATTTTGAAGGAACTAAACAAGAATTGGGAGCCTTAGGTTACTCAAGAGATGGTGCTCGTGGAAAGAAACAAATCACCTTTGGAATCAGTACTGGGATGAATAATATTCCAACAGCATTAACGATCCAAAAAGGAAATGTGCAGGATAAAAAACACTTTGCTCATACTTTCAATGTTGCAAAAAAAGTATTAGATAAAGGCAGCATCTTGATATTCGACTGTGGAGCTAACACAAAGACAAATAAGAAAATGGTTCTCGATGCGGAATATCAATATCTCACTTTGAAAGCTAAGAAAAAGGAAGTCTACGAATCATTTATTCAGTTTTTCTTGCATGAAAAAAAGAAAGGAAACATAAAAAGATTTGAAATAAACGATACCGTTTATGAATGTGTCAAACTGAAAAAAAATAACGAAATAAATTATATTTTCTTTTCAGAAAAGGCGTATAATGAGCAGGTTCAAAAAAGAAACAAGAAGCATGAAAAGCTTCTTGAAAAAAACAACAAAAAGCTTAAAAAAGTCAAGAATGGAAAGAATCTTGGTTCGGTCATAACGAAAGATGGTTACATTATTCTGCACGGGAGTTTACAGAAAACTTTTGGTCTGATAGATAATCCTTTTATCAATGGATTGGAGGGTTTCTTTTCGCTTGAAAGTTCTGTCGATGATGAACCAGAAAAAATTCTTTCTCTTTATAAAGATAGGGATAAAGCTGAAAAATTCATTCGTGGTTTAAAAGACGGGTTAGAGTTGAGACCGATACGACATTGGAGTCGTCTTGCAGTTATAGGCTATCTGCTGCTTACGTTCCTCACGAATTTCCTGGTCAATTTGACACTCTATTTAGCCAAAAAACCAATAGTCAAAGACATAAGGTTACTCAGGAAATTCCTGAACATTTTGACACTTACTGTGGCATACCCTCCAAATGGCTTCAAATTTACTGTACTGTCAAACATTTCAAATGAAATAATCAGCCTTTTTGGAGATTTTATCAAAAAATATGAGGATAATAGTCTGAAATTACGCTGGTAAAAAGCCATCTGGCAAATTGTATAAAGGTATATAAATTCGTGTCACTTAGCCGTAAGTGGCGAAGTTAAGCTTTTAATTTAGCTTCTGCTTCTTTTAATTTAGCTTCAGCTTCCATGCTTCCTGTTTCTGCCATATTTTTCACCTCCCTTTTATTTTGCTTATATTTCTTTCTTTATTTAATTTCCGACCAAATAGTTTCCCCACTTGGTCTTTAGAAAAAATAAAATAGGAAAATTTATAGATATATAAACTTTGCTGGCGATTATAACGGTGAACGCCCTTCGATGATTCTGAGCAGTATCAAGATGATAGCAATGACCAACAATATATGGATTAAGCCACCAACTGCACCAAGCGAAAATCCCAATAGCCATAGGATCAACAGAATCACAACTAATGTCGTTATTATATCCATTATCTAACCTCCACAAAATCTTTCACTATACTTTGCTGTTTCATTTTCTCATCCCCATCACGTAACCTATGATTACGCCGCCGAGGAATGCTCCTGCCATATAAGCAAGAGGATTTTCATTTATCTTTCCTTCAGTATATTCTTTTTTCTCCCCAAGTGTCTTCTCAATTGATTTTGATAACTCATTAATTTTGACGGTTAATTCATTGATTGTATGCTTTATTTCTTCATCTTCCATAAATTAACCTCCAGACTTGCGTCCTATTTGAGAGACACCCTTTTGCTCCAAGGATGTGACTCGTGTTTCCAGGGTCGCAAGTTGTGGTTCCAATGCAGAAACTCTTGGACCCAGAGATGTGGTCGCACCGGATCGTGTACTCTCAAGTGAGGAGATACGCCTCTCTTGCATAGTATCACGCATGGATTGCAGTTCCTCTTCGTGTATCTTGAGGACGCTGACAGTATTCCTCAATGTGAAGAGCAGGTACGCAGATGCGGCAGTCAGGATGAGTATGGAAGCGCCGATCACAAAGAACGCTTCACGTGGGGAAAATATACCAGCACTTTGAGTTCCATAGTAACCCATTACAAATACAACAATCAATCCAGCGAGAACCAGACCGCCTAGCATTGAATAAGGGTATCTGCTTTCTATTTTTACTCCTCGCCTGATGTCTTGCTTTTCTTGCTCAACATCCGTGTATATATTTACCTTACTATTTTCAATCTTCGCAATGAATTCATCGGTTATAACATTGTTGATTGTTAATGTTACCTTAGTTTTTTCAGTGTTAAGTCTTAATGTAAGAAGGTTCTTTTCGGTAAATATTCTTATTTCATAATCATTGCTTTTTTCGATTTTTGCTGTTCTTACCCAATCAACACCATACTTCTGTTCTAGATGCTCTATGAGTTTTCCATCATCTTTTCCAGGGATATTGTCCCAATTAAATAAATACATATCTTCTACTCCTTGCTTGATAACAATTAATTATAATTTTCATGATATTTTCTATTTCTCCATTGATGCTTTCGTTTTCAAATACTAAATCTCTAGACATAATTCATCTTTTCATCTCCCTTTTTTTATTAGTCATAATGTTTTATGACTGTTCATATATACCTCTTTATTTTTTCTAAACAGTAAAAACAATACATCGTAGCATCTAAAACTGTACCTACTGTAAATCCACAAGGTTTTACAGTGGCAGCAGGAATAGGTGTATTGCTAATTGTAACACTAGGAGTAACTGTACTAACAGTAGGAATTGTGCCTTTCTCATGCACCGTATTGGCTGACTGGATACGTGGCTGAAGGAGATAGGCCATAGCGTCATGATTCGCTTGGATTATATAAATAACAATAAATAAATTTATATCGCACTCGCTTATAGCCCTAAAAATGATTGAATTTCGTTTTAAAAATAACCACAGAGGGCACAGAGGACACAGAGTAATTAATTGATCCTGCGTTTAATTCCATCCTTAAGAAGCGTTACATTGAAATTAATTAATAGACCAAGGTGTTTCCCGCTTAATTTAAGGTAGGAGAGGAGTTGCGCTTCATGAAGAGGTGTTATCGTAGTCACCGCTTTGAGTTCTATTATTACTGCATCATCTACAAGAATATCCAGCCTATATCCCAGATCAATTTTAATTCCATCATATATGACCGGAAGTCCAACCTGTGACTGAATTTTTAGACCTCTCTTTTCCAATTCATATTTCAAGCAAGCTTCATAGGTACTTTCCAGCAATCCAGGTCCAAGGGTTCTGTGTACCTGTATTGCTGCTCCAATGATTTTATTAGATATTTCATTCAATTCCATCTTCTCTGTGCTCTCTGTGTGCTGGTATGAAAAACGGATCAACTTCAACCGATTAAAAAAGATAAAACAAGGCAATAATTTTAAGATAGATTTAATAACTTTATCAATTTTATAATTAATATTAGAAAATAATATTTAATGTAATTCGTATTTTCAGTCTCAAATATATAGCTACAGCTCATAATTACGGCTAATAAGGATATAATCGCCCCTATTTGCTAACTTTTAGCCGCAGTTTTGTTGACCGAATATCCTGCCTCGCAGAGTATTCCAATCATATCATCAATACTAAAGTCTGGGACTGGAATAAATTTTGGAGGCTTGAAATTCTTTTGTTTCCCTTCTTCTTCCAAATACATTTCCTTGAACTTTAGCAGATGATGTATGATACTTACAAGCTTTCTGGCAAGTGCAACAATCGCTTTTTTATGACCTTTTTTTGCTTTAATTCTTTGATAAAAGAACCTGAGCTTGTTTGGTCTTGAAATAACAATAGAATTGGCTGCCAGAACAAGAATTGTTCTTAAAAACTTATTTCCCTTCTTTGTAATGTGACCATTTGAAGATTTTCCAGCGGATTCATTTATGGATGGAGCTAGTCCACTCCAACTTACAAGTTCTTTGGATTTAGAAAATTCTTCTATATTACCAATTTCAGCCATTATAGCCGCAGCTGTAGTAAAACCTACACCTGGGATGCTCGTCAGTATTTCCATTTCTTTCTGCATTCCTTTTAAATTGATATTGATCTTTGAGTCAAACTCTTTAATTTTCTGATCAAGAAATCTAATTGAATCAAGACTCTCCTTTATTACAAATATGTCGTTCTGGCTCAATTCTCCCTTCAGAGATTCCTTTATTTCCGTTTTCTTAATTTTTATTTGCTTATTCTTGATCTCAGTAAATGTTTGATCAATGGTTTTTCCATTCAATATCCCGTTCAAGATAATCATTCCAGATTTCCCAAAAATATCTGAAAGAACTCCAGAAATATGAATGCCAGATCGGGATAATACTTTATGAACTCTGTTCTTAAAAGAAGTTCTTGCCTGAGTTAATTTTACATGAGACCTTGTCAGTTCCCGGATTTCACGAATTTCTCTTGGTGGGATATATGATGGTTTTATCTGACCATTCAAACAAACTTCAGCTATCCACTCCGAGTCGATGTCATCGTTCTTTCGTCCGGGAATATTTTTTATCTGTAATGGATTCGCAACTATCGTTTCAACTTTGCCTTCTAATAAGGTATATGTCGGAATCCAATAGACTCCAGTTGATTCGATCGCCACTCTCTGACATTTGCTGTCTAATAACCATTCTCTCAGATTCAGTAAATCGTCTATACATGTACTGAATCTCCTGGTATCTTTGGTACCAGCCAGATCAAGCATTGTTGCTACTAAAAACGCTTGATGTATATCTATTCCACAAGCTTTTTCTACACGTATATTCATAGATTATTCACCTCGATTTGAGGGTTCTGGTATGAGCAGAGAAACGAATTATTGGGAACATCCTGGTATTCGTACTCTAAGGTACATTCATTTATTCGAGGGATATTAACCAGACTCTGTGACGAGTTCAAGACCCATGCGCACATTGGTCTACTCTGCTTATACCAGATATATTAAAAGAACATGGCAATCAATATTAATTTTTTCATGTTCATTTATGAACCGCAGTTCATAGCCGACTCTGTGGTTATTTTTAAAACGAAATTCAATCATTTTTAGGGCTATAAGCGAGTGCGATATAAATTTATTTATTGTTATTTATATAATCCAAGCGAATCATGACGCTATGGATAATTCCTTAACTATCAAGAAAAAGGTACTTGGGGAGGATCATCCATCATTAGCTGTAACTCTCGATAATTTAGGTTCACTTTATTCAAAGCAAGGCAAATACAACGAAGCAGAGAAGTATCATAATAATGCCTTAACTATCAAGAAAAAGGTGCTTGGGGAAGATCATCCAGATTTAGCCATTACTCTCAATAATTTGGGTTTACTTTATTATAATCAAGGCAAATATAAAGAAGCTGAGGACTATTATAATAATTCCTTGAATCTCAAGAAAAAAGTTTTTGGAGAGGATCATCCAGATTCAGCTACAACCCTCTATAATTTAGGTTCACTTTATCATAATCAATATAAATATTCCAAAGCAAAACCTTTATTCAAAAAAGCGATCGAAATCATGGAAAAATCCTTTGGCAAGGAAAGTCCATTAATGGTTTCTCACTTAATGAACTATGGTAATTTCTTACAGAAAAACAATAAGAATCGTGAAGCTACAATAATAAGAATGCGAGCAAAAGCGATTCAGGACAAACAAAAATCTAAATAGAGATAGGGAAAGGACTGATCAATTACTTCTCCACACTATAATAATATTCCCCTTCCGCCTTCTGCGTCCTGTCAAGCTGCGAATCAAGCTTATTGACCCTCGGCCTCTTCGTCTCCTCATCGCGCCTGAACGTGATCCCGATGCCTTTCAGGAACCTGTTCATCCCTTCTCGCATATCGAAAGGCCCGTGAACCTCACCCCTTTTCATGGGTTCACCCTCAAAAACAAGAAGCCTATCGCTTAACATATCGATCATATAAATATCATGGTCAACGACCATAGCCGTCACCTTATTATTCTCGGCAAACCGCCTGATCACTTTTGTTGCCTGTACCCTTTGCTCAACATCAAGATGCGCTGAAGGTTCATCAAGAAGATACAGATCTGCCTTGCGGGAAAGGCATGCTGCTATTGCCACTCTCTGGAGTTCACCCCCGCTTAAGTCATCAAGTTTTTGTTTCATGAGACGCTCAAGCTGAAGCGGTCTTGCGATCTCGGTCTGGTAATAACTTGAATCCACCTGCTTGCTGAGAGAGTGAAGGTATTCAGATACCGGGATAGGTTCTTCGGCTTTGATATACTGGGGTTTGTAAGATACGGTAATATTCATATCCAACTTCCCGCTTGTTGGCTGGATCTCACCTGCAAGGATCTTGACGAATGTGGATTTACCAATTCCGTTAGGCCCTACGATCCCTGTTACTTCACCTTTTCTTATCTCACCGCCCCTTGCTGTAAGTTCAAATCCTCCTTCACCTTCATATTTATTGGTAAATTGTTCGAATTTCATAAGGGATGTTACTTCTTTAGTGGCCTGGGGCGCATGCACATCGAACCTGATCGCTTCAGTCCTGATACGTACATTTTCTTCACGCAGGAACCCTTTCAGGTATTCATTTATCCCTATGCGCACGCCCTTCGGATGGGTTATCACACCAAACGCGCCTGGTGTCCCGTATGCCACATGGACAACATCGGCAAGTAGATCAAGGATAGCAAGGTCATGTTCCACGACCATTACCGCTTTATTAGCATTAGCTGCAAGTTCACGGATAATTTGTGCTGCTTTTATCCTCTGGTAAATATCAAGATATGGGCTTATCTCATCAATGAAATAAAAATCCGCATTTCTTGCCACGCAGGCGGCAAGTGCAACTCTCTGGAGTTCACCGCCGCTTAACTCATCGATCTTTCGGTCTACAATATCGGAAATATCAAGTTTGGATATAAGTTCCTTTAGAACTCCTCTTTCATCTGTTTTAGATAATAATTGGGATACTTTTCCTTTGAATTTCCTGGGGATCATATCCACATATTGCGGTTTTTGTGACGTCTTGACTTTTCCCTGTGAAACGCCTTCAAGGTAATCGTGAAGTGCAGAACCAGCATAATATTCCAGGATTTCTTCCCAGCTGATCTTTCCCCGCGCCAGGTTTGGCTTCAATGTCCCTGAAAGGATGTTTATTGCAGTACTTTTTCCTATACCGTTAGGTCCAAGGATGCCTGTTACTTTCCCGATCGTTGGTCCAGGCAGGCCGTATAATGCAAACCCGTTCTTGCCGTACCTGTGAGTTGCTTCTTCCAGTTTTTCCGGAAGCCCGATAATTATAATTGAACCGAATGGGCAGCGGTTGACACATATCCCGCATCCTGAACATAACTCTTCCGAAATGACGGGTTTTTCATCCTCGCCAATAATAATTGTCTCATCGCCCGTCCTTACTCCCGGGCAGAACTTAATACACTGGAGCCCGCACATCTTTGGCTGGCACCTGTCACGGTCTAGAACAGCAAGTCTCATAAAACACCAAATCAATTATTCAATAATAACGTCCAGAACACCCAGAAATATATTATCGTCAAAAATTCCACATACAGCCAGTCTTTTGTTTCAAATTCCTTCACCCTGACACCGATTAAAGGATATCCCAATCTCTGGATGTAATAAGAAATAAGCAATACAAGCAAGAATACAGAATACCATTTAACTTCAGTTGCACTCCCAAATTGATATAAAAATAATATTGCAAAAAACACACTTATAAACGCTGGTGCAATTGTCTTTTTAATTCCTTCTATCAATAGTCGCTTTCCTTCACCCGGGGTTATGATCCTGGCTGCTGGCTCTATTTTCGCTTTTTTTTCTGTTTCAGTCACAATAATTCACTCTTTTCTATATATCATGGTCCCAATCCCTTCATTTGTGAACAATTCAATGAGCAGGGAATGCGGACTTGCACCGTCAATAATATGTACCTGCCTGACTCCGCCTTTTAATGCAGCAGCGCTTGACTTTACCTTTGGTATCATGCCACCGCTTATGATGTTATCAGCAATAAGTGTTTCAATTTCATCAAATGCTATTCTTGAAATGCGTGTTCCGGGATCTTTCGGATCACGAAGAATTCCCGGGACATCCGTGAGTGAAATAAGTTTTTTTGCACCAATAGCAGATGCAATATCTCCTGCAACAGTATCTGCATTCACGTTAAGGTCATTTCCTTTTTCATCCATGGCAATAGGTGAAATGACAGGAATATATCCTTTTCCTGCAAGTATCATAACCAGTTCAGGATTGACGACCTCTGTTTCACCAACCCATCCCAGGTCTACATCTTTCTCCACTCCGCCCACGGTCACACGCTGAAGAGCGAGCTTCTTTGCAACCATAAGCCTTCCGTCACTGCCTGAGAGCCCTACGCCTTTTCCTCCATGCCTGCTGATAAGTGAAACTATTTTGCTATTCACATTTCCCACAAGGACCATCCTTGCAATTTCCAGGGTTTCATCATCTGTTACCCTTAACCCGGCCACAAATTCAGGTTTTTTCCCCATGCGTTCCATCTTTTCAGTGATCTCAGGTCCGCCGCCATGCACTATTACAGGGTGTATCCCTACATATTTCAGGAGGACAATATCCTGAATTATCTTTTCCATTATTACAGGATCAACAATAGCATGCCCCCCCATCTTAATTAGCATGATTGAGTCGTGGAACTCGCGGATATAGGGGAGGGCTTCTATGAGGATATCTTCTCGTTTGAGCATCAAAGGCTAAAATGGGGATACGGATATTAAAAGTTATTCTTAATCCAAGAGAAAGGCTTAATATGAAGGGAATTCGACTGTAAATATAGAAATAAAGGGTGTGAATACTTGTTCAGAAGATTTCTGGAATCATATGTCGAAGTATGCAATAATATTGTGACTGAGGCAGCTAATTCGGTACTGATGTTCGAAGCTGGGGAGCAGGCGGCATTTAATATAAAAACCTCGAAACTAGAGGACATTAACAGGGAATTCGAAAAAGAAGGTATTACTATTTCGATCCAGCGATCGGAAAAAAAAGTCATATTTCATGTAAAAGGTTTGCCTGTTATGGGAAATAAATGCAGGTATTGCGATATTTTGAGAGGATTCTTCGGAGGATTATCAAGAAAACATATCGATACAAGGTATTATTGTAAAAAAGGTGAAGAATGCATCATTAAAGGTGACATCGAGTGTATTTTTATTGCGGAGCTGATCGAATGAATGCTTCTATTAATCATTACGCTTCTATTAATCATTTCAATTCAAATACAAATAGCGCTATCAAATGGTGTAAAAAATCAAGTTAGATCATATTTAGAGGAATAAATGCCAAAAGATTTGATAGTGACCCTGAATGACCTTGAATATGAGATACTCAAGAAAATGAGAGTAGTCGAAGGGGAAGACGGGGAGAAGCTCAGGAATCTTTTCAGGCTTTATGTTTCAACCATACCTGAATTAAAATCTTCGGAATATGCTTTAAAGAGAGTTGAAAAAAAGGAAATAATAGATGAATATCTCAAGAGCATCTGGGATGAATATGAACATACGGATTTTCCCACAGAACAATGGGATGAAGAAAAAGTCAATAAACTCACTTCAGAGCTTATCGAAATTAATGTCCTTTCCAAAGTTGGCGAAAAACAGTATATACCCTCTAATAAGTTAAGGAGCCTTTTTAAAATGCTGCTCCACGATATAACGACTGAATCAAAGGATATGGATGAATATTCCGCTGCGTGCGTTGCAACCATCCAGTTATTAATGGAATTCAGTGTTGAAACACTCAGTAAAGAAACGATCCGGGATGGGACGATCTTTATCAATGAAGGATGGATGTTCGTATATGCAACTGCTATCAAGAATGCAAGGGAATTTATGAAAACCAAAAAGTTGTTCCCGGAAGCAGAGATGCCGGTTCAAACTGTGCCTTAGAAACACTTTTGATATATCAATTCACCGGACCTATCATTTTTTTCTTTTCAGTGATATCACGAACATCAATTACTATAACTATTCCTTCATCAGTTTCAACCGGACTCATATTGATCTCTACAGGGAATTCACTTCCCGTTCTTCGCTTTGCAAAAGCACCCATATGAAGTGCCATTAATCTTGTTGAAGGTCTTTCAAAATACTCTGAACAATATTTTGCATGTTTGAACTTGAAACGATCAGGCAATAGCATTTCATAGGAATTTCCGATCAATTCCAAACGCGAATAGCCAAATAATTTCTCAGTATGGGTATTAGTGAGAAGTATGTTGAAATTGCGATCAACAGCGATGATGGCATCAGGAGACCCGTCTATAAGCACCTGGAAATTCTTCTGTGCCCGCTTGCGGTTGGTAATATCCATTACCATTCCTTCAATACCTGTGATCTTGCCAGTTGAATCCTCCAGTGCGTGTGCATTTATTAAAACCCATATTTTGTTTCCATCCTTGCGGTTGATCATAGCTTCAAAGTCAGAAACTGCACCATTCATTCGGATCGACCTTACAAGATGCAGGCGCCTTCCCGGTTCTGCATAGAGCTTTCGGGCATCTGGGACACTTGCAATAAGTTCTTCTGCCGAATCATAGCCCAGAATACGCACGCATGCCTTGTTTGCTGAAAGTATGCGTCCATCGATTGTTGTCTGGAAAATTCCTTCAGCAGCATTCTCAAAAATTCCCCTGTATTTTGCCTCACTTGCCCGAAGAGCTTCTTCCATCCGTTTTTGTTCTGTGATATCACGTGCAGCCGCAAATACTCCTTCAACTTCTCCTGCTTCATTCCTGTAAACCGTGGCATTATATAATACATCAGTCACTTTTCCGGATATATGGCGGATAGCAAGCGGGTAATCCCTGACAATTCCTTTATCAAATACATGGCGGTATCCTTCACGCGCTTTATCCGGTTCAGTAAAATATTCTGAAAAATCGCTACCGATGAGTTTTTCTCTCGAAACTCCGGTGACTTCTTCTGTTGCCTTATTCACGTCTGTAATTATGCCATCAGGACTGATAGTAGCAAGAGGATCAACACTTGCCTCGATGAGGTTTCGTGCGTAAAGGGCAGAAGCTCGTAATCGCTCTTCAACGACCTTTTTTCGCATAATTGACCCCAGCTGGGTCGCAACAGCTGATACAATATCAACCATGTGTTTATCCTTCTTCTGGCATTCATACATGAGAAATACAAGAACTGCAAGTACTTCATCATCAGAAATAATAGGAACTCCAAGACCTGCCCTTACCCCGCATTCCTTTGCAACTGTTACGCGGGGGTAGATCTCTTCAGATATTATTGAAACATCGGGGATCCATTCTGCTTTTTTAGACGACCATACGCGTCCTGGCAGCCCTGTGCCTGCTGAGAAAACACATTTCTCACTAGATTTCCTGAATTTTGAAAGCCCACTATCGCTTGCGCACCATACTGGACTGCACACATAGGATCTTTTGTCTTTTCCAAGAACCCATGCCTCACCATAATTCCAGCCTGTAGCTTCGCAAATTTTGTTCAATGAAATATCTAATGCAGTGTTCAAGTCTGCTGCTTCGTTGATCGCCTGTGTAAGCGAAAGAAGCAAATTCATCTGGGTATCCCTGATCTTATGTTCTGTAATGTCGCGGACTGTACTCAAAACGATAATACCGTTTTCGGTTCCAATAAATCCAAGCGCTATATCAACCGGGAACTCTGTTCCATCCTTCCTCAAACCATATAGTTCCAGCTCAGATCCCATAAGCCGTATGTGGGGTTTTGCTATAAAATTTTTCAGATGCTCATCATGACGTTTCCTGAAGCGCTCCGGAATCAGGATGTCAACCGATCTATTGATGAGCTCTTTTCCAGCATATCCGAATATTTTCTCTGCCTGCGCATTTGCCTGTAAAATAATCCCTTCATTGTTAACGATGATAATGGCATCAGGAGAAAAATCGAATATACTCTTGAACAACACTTCCGGTTTAATTATTTTTTCAGTAAATATATTTTCTTTTGTCTTATCCTCATCTTTCATGATTCCTCCCTGAAGAGACTTTTTATAATCTTCTCTCTGAACATTTACAATATCATTTATTATCTGCTTGTTGATAAAACCATCAGATACTGATATTATCGAATACTTTCACTCCGCTCTTGGATCGTGAATATATATTGATATGTTCATCTTCCGATCGAGGTGAATAATATGGATTTGTTCTGGAGCGGCCTGGCAAGGCGTGCATCTGAATATACAAGGGTTGAAAGGAGAAGCCAGTTCAGCGGAGTACATGAAATTGCCTTTCAAAGCGCGGAAATGGAAAACCAGGAATAAAAATACATAGGGGTTTTCCTTATTTTCAACAGTGGGATTTGCGCCAGCACACAGACAGAGTGTTTTATCAAAAACGGATAGTTAGCAGATTTTAGATTAGTTTTATTGCTCTTAAACGATTTATTAATTTAAATAATGGAAATTCAATTCTTGATAGATTCTACTAAATTATAGTGAAGGACTGAAAGATATTAGAGGAAAAGCAACCGGATTTAACAACGTCGCAGGGGTGTACCGGCAATGGGGGAAGTATGAGCTTGCACTGGAATACTTCCAAAAAGCGCTGGAGATAGATGAGAAACTGAAGGATATCAGAGGAAAAGCAACCAGGCTTAACAACATCGGGAGTGTGTACCAGGACTGGGGCAAGCTTCAGCAGGCACTCGAATACTTTCAAAAAGCTCTGGAGATAGATGAGGAACTGAAGGATATCAAAGGAGAAGCAACCAGGCTCAACAACATCGCAGGTGTGTACCAGGACTGTGGCAAGCTTCAGCAGGCACTCGAATACTTTCAAAAAGCGCTGGAGATAGATGAGAAACTGAAGGATATCAGAGGAAAAGCAACCAGGCTTAACAACATCGGAATTGTGTACCAGCAATGGGGGAAGCCTGAGCAGGCGCTGGAATACTTTCAAAAAGCGCTGGAAATAGATGAGGAACTCAAGGACATCAGAAGAAAAGCGATAGATTTCATCAATATAGGAAGTGTGTACCAGGACTGTGGCAAGCCTGGGAAAGCACTGGAATACTTTCAAAAAGCGCTGGAAATAGATGAGGAACTCAAGGACATCAGAGGAAAAGCAACCAGGCTTAACAACATTGGAATTGTATACCAGCAATGGGGCATGCCTGAGCAGGCGCTGGGATATTTTCAAAATGCACTGGAGATAGATGAGGAATTGAAGGATATCAGAGGAAAAGCAATAAGGTTTAACAACATCGGAATTGTATACCAGCAATGGGAGAAACTTCAGCAGGCACTGGAATACTTTCAAAAAGCACTGGAGATGGCGCAGGAGCTAAAAGATATCAGAGGAAAAGTAACAAGGCTTAACAACATCGCAGGTGTATACCAGGACTGGGGCAAGCCTGAGAAAGCATTGGAATACTTTCAAAAAGCGCTGGAGATAGATGAGGAACTCAAGGACATCAGAGGAAAAGCAACCAGGCTTAACAATATCGGGATTGTGTATCAGGACTGGGGCAAATATGGGAAAGCACTGGAATACTTTCAGAAGTCATTAAAGTTGTTTGAAGAACTCAAAGATGCTGAAAATATTGCTGGTATTATGAAAAATATCAAAAACCTGACCTGAATTAACAACTTATCTTCTCATTCGTATAAGAACAGCTGAGCAAATTAACGATTTTTCGAAAATCACCTGTTTTTACAGATACTTACTTTTTGAAATCATCAATAATCCTATCAGGACACCAATACTTATTATATTTATAACATAATGTTTTTCAATATGCTGTGCCATAATTACATACACAACTACGGATATAAGCAAGGAAATAATAAAATGAAGCTTTTTGGATTCATCGTAAATATTTATTAATCTTATGAACAGGAAATTAAATGCCAATCCAAAAAATGATAAAATCGGTAAAAAAATTAAAAAAGTTATCATAGTTGAGAAAAATGATTGGTCAAAGCTCAATATTATCCAGAAAAACAGTATCCCAACGAGGATAAATAACATCGTATATACCGGATATCCAAGGAATCCCCTGATTAATGATTGCAGATCACCCTCCATCCTGTATTTCTTATCAATAGAACTTGGTTTTGCAGCTGAAAAAGAAAAAACAAAAACCAAAAGCAGTAAAATATTTTTACCCTTCGTATAATCAAGGTTCAGGAACAACCAACCCGATGTTTTCACAATTTCAGGAATTGAACCAAGATACAACGCAGATATTATGGAAACCGGTTCTAAGGGTTCAGCATACCGGAATACGCTGTGAAAATCGATATAGCCTAAAAATTTTAAAAGGAACGCAGCAATTATGGGCGGAACAAAAGCCGGGGAAATACTGATCAACTGCCCTGCAAGCCACTGTAAAAATCCTCTGCCATTGCTGCCATGTACAACATAACCACCGTTTGATGTGACTTTGAACTCTTTCACTTTATTCAGTGTGGCAATTGCTGTAACTGCATGGCTGAGTTCATGGATAAAAATACCCCACCAGTTCATTGCCCTGAAAATATAGGGATGACGGAAGGATATTTTGCCAATATTCCTGCTTATAAAATTTACCAGGATCCCCTGGAAGAATAATAAGCTAAAGATCACGAGAAAAAACGATAACGGTATTGTAAAAAAGGTTACTGGGTCCAGGTTATTGATTACCACAGATCAATTTCCCCAAAAACTTCGTGTACATCACAAGATCATCCACCCTGATATTCTCATCATCCGCATGTGCATTGCTCTCTGTCCTTCTTCCAATCCCGAAACAGCAGGCAGGCAATCCTGTGATTTTGACAGCATATGCGACATCAAGACTTCCCTGCGCCCCTGCAAGACTGACCGGCCTTCCTGCGGTAACACTCGCAATATCCTGGACTTCCTTTACCCAGGGATGGTTCATATCAGTGAGCATTGGCGCATATATCTCATCGCAGCTGTATTTGAGGTCTATTTCAGGATGTTTTAGCAAAACATTTGACATGGCACTATCGAATTCTTTACATACATCATCAAATTTTTCTTCAGGAATAAAGCGCCTGTCACCCTTCATAGTGCTTTTATCAGGAACAATGTTCTGCTTCACTCCAGCGTTCATCAAGGTGATATTCAGGACAGGCATGAGAGTTTTTATTCCTGTTTTTTCTGATATCGCTAAACTTCCCGGAACTTTTGAACGCCGCTTTTCCACTTTCTCTTTAAGGAGCATTAATTCATTCATTACAGGTACTGACTTTTCTATTGCGTTAACGCCCATGAAGCTGCTGCCGCTATGGTATGATCTCCCGAATATATCTATCTGCCAGTCCACATTCCCATTTGATGCTATTGTAATATCATCGCTATCCCCATCCATACTCAGGAAATAATCCGCTTTAAGCTTTCCAAGATCGGCAAGATAGCACAGGCCAGAATACGGCCCCATCTCTTCATCTGTTGTCAGGGCGATGTTAAGATTATATTTTGGCGATATATCAAGTTCTTCCATTGCGCAAAGTACTGTAAAAAGAGCAGCAGGCCCCCCTTTTGAATCTGCCACGCCGCGCCCGAAGATACGCCCCTCCTTCACCGTGCATTCAAATGGTGGTACAGTCCAGTTCTCACTTACCGGGACTACATCAAGATGAGTGTTTATCAGCAGGGTCTTTTTTGCACCCACGTTCTTTATTGCGCAAAGGTTGACCCTGTCCCCTGTAAGGTGAGTAAGCCTTGGATTCTTCTTCTCGAATAACTCGCGCGACATGAATATCTTCTCAACCCCAAAATCAAGTTCCTTAAGTTTTTGTGCTGCATAATCCATGGCCTTTTCATAGTTTTCACCAGGTGGAACATGGGTCTTGAAGCGCACAAGTTCATCGAGTGTTTTTATGGTATCCTCTGTTCTGGATTCAAGATAGTCAGGTAATGTCGCCATTTGCATCGAAAAGGTTTTTATTACCCAAATCCTTTTTGCCTTGTTTATAGCTATAAGACCCGATGGCAATTGAAGAAGATATTAGAGCGATCGAAGAAGAAATATCAAAAACTAAGTATAATAAAGCTACCGAAGGTCATATAGGCCGTCTTAAATCCAAGGTTGCACGCCTGCGGGATGAAGTGCAAAAAAGAGCTTCTTCAAAATCCGGCGGAGAGGGTTTTTCAGTCAAGAAATCAGGCGATGCATCAGTTGTGCTTGTGGGATTCCCATCAGTAGGAAAAAGCACTCTCCTTAACAGTCTTACAGGAACGGAATCTGCGGTTGCAGCTTATGAATTTACCACTCTTGACGTAGTTCCCGGGGCAATGGAGCATAAAGGTGCAACGATCCAGGTACTTGATGTCCCTGGACTTGTAAGAGGTGCAGCCTCGGGACGCGGGCGCGGTAAGGAAGTCATCGCCGTAATAAGGAACGCTGATCTTGCAGTGATATTGCTTGATGTTTTCCAGCTTGTGCATTATGATGTTCTTTTACAGGAATTATATGAAGCAGGGATCCGCGTTAATTCAAGACCTCCTGATATAACAATAAAGAAAAAAGCAAGAGGTGGCGTGAATATCAGTTCCACAGTTGATCTTGACCTTGATGAAGATACCATAAAAACAATACTCGGAGAATACAGGATCCATAATGCAAATGTTTTGATACGCGAAAATATCACGATCGACCAGCTTATAGATGTTGTCCTTGACAACAGGAAATACCTGCCCGGGATAGTGGTCATAAATAAGATCGATCTTGCAGATGAATATGCCCTGCGCGCCTGTAAAGAAAAATTCCCGGATGCAATTCTTGTTTCAGCTGATAAGAAGGTCCATATCGAGGAACTTAAAGACAAGCTTTTTGAAAACCTCGGATTTATAAGGATCTTTATGAAGCCGCAGGGCAAGGCCGCTGATATGGAGGAAGCCATGATTATAAGATACGGCGCCACGATCGGCGATGTATGCGACAAGCTTCACCGCGATTTCAGGAAACGATTCAGGTATGCACAAATCTGGGGTACATCAGCAAAGCATGAAGGACAACGCGCCGGACTTGATCATACCATGGATGATAATGATATTCTTACGCTTGTTATGAGAAGGTGAAGCAGACACCTGAAAAGGACTTAACCGCAATGAATACGGATAATAATAGATTTGTTCCCAGAACGCCATTATTGACTGCGGATGCGCTGATAATATACGAAGGAAAACTTGTCCTGATACGGCGCCTGAATCCGCCATTTGAAAATCAGTTTGCACTTCCGGGTGGATTTGTAGAGATCGGGGAAACTGTGGAAGCAGCAACTGTTCGTGAAGCAAAAGAAGAAACCGGACTTGATATAGAACTTGTCAGGCTTCTTGGTGTATATTCTGACCCTTCGCGCGATCCGAGGGGGCATACTGTAACTGTGTGTTATCTTGCAAGAGGTTTCGGAAAGCTTAAAGCTGGTTCGGATGCTAAAGATATAAGGCTCTTTGGATTTAACGAAATACCCAAACTGGCATTTGATCATAATAAGATAATAGAAAACGCGAAGAGTGATATTGATGGAATTTTGTCCCAAGTGTAAAAGTATGATGATGCCCGCCAAGAATGTTTTTAAGTGCAGGAATGTAAAGTGCGGGTTCGAAAAGGATATCAAGGAAAGTTTTGTTTCAACGACGGAAAGAAAGGAACGGGAAGTTACTGTTCTTGAAGGAAGGGAAATGGGAATGCCCACAATACGGGCAAAGTGCGAGGATTGCGGGAATGATACCGCATACTGGTGGCTGAGGCAGCTGCGTTCGGCTGATGAAAGCGAGGTCAGGTTCTTCAGGTGCACAAAATGCGGGAAGACGTGGCGGGAGTATAATTAGAAGGCAATATGAATTAAAATATATGGTTAAAATCTGAATAAATCTTATTACCAATCCGGCCAATTCAACCCACCATGAAGCAAAAACTCACAGTTGACCTTGAGAAAGACCTGAAACTTCCCGGAAATGTCTGGAGATTCGGGGACGATATTGACACAGATGCAGTTATTCCAGGCAAATACCTTACTATCAATAAACCGGATGAACTTGCCAAACATGCTTTTGAAGGCGTGCGCCCCGAATTTGCGCGGGGTGTTAAAGCCGGGGATATCATTGTTGCAGGTTTCAATTTCGGATGCGGCTCATCGCGTGAACATGCGCCTCTGGCATTAAAGGGCGCCAGGGTCAAATGCATTATCGCAAAATCATTTGCACGAATATTTTTCAGGAATGCGATCAATATCGGATTACCGCTCTTTGAGTGCCCTGATACTGATAAGATCGAAGAGAGCGACCACATCGAGGTTGATTTTGGATCAGGGTTGATCACCAATGTGACTAAAAATGAGACCTACCAGGCAACACCGCTTCCGGATTTCGTGCGCGGCATAGTTGATGCGGGCGGTCTTATCGGGTATGCGCAGAAAATGATAGATTAATTTTTTTGCATTTCATCAAAAATCGTTATTCGTGTTATGTTTATCAGGGATTTAAACGAGTGTGAAGAATTCAAGGCCGGGGATAATTCAATCCTTCGCGAACTTTTACATCCGGACAAGGCAGAAATTGCAATCAATTATAGTCTTGCCCATGCGATCATAAAGCCAGGCCAGACATCTTTACATCATAAATTAAAGACTACCGAAGTATATTACATCCTTGAAGGGGAAGGTCTGATGCACATCAATGAGGAAAAACAAAGAGTCCATCAGGGTCATGCGATCTATATCCCGCCGGATTCCCTGCAATTCATTCAAAATACAGGTAAAAATGACCTGATCTTCCTGTGCATAGTAGATCCTGCCTGGAAAAAAGAAGATGAAACAATATATTTCTAAAAAGCATTATCCTATCCCCAATTCCCTCAACTTCCTCTCAGTCGGCACCCCATACTTATCCCAGCCCCTTTGCAGGTAATATTCATCAAGACTCTTCTCAAACTCATTCCTATCGATCCCGCCATTCTCGAAAAATCTTTCCGGCAAAGTATCATCCAATCTTAAAAAACCAGCTTTATTGTTGAACAGTCTTTCAAGATTCCATATTCTCTCACCGCATTTTAAGAACTCCTCAATCGAATAATCCACACCTGTAGCAGCACTTAATAATTCTGCGAATATCTCTTTCGGAACTGAAAATGATGCGAATTTACACAGCACAAGCGAATCAATACAACACGTTTCATCCTGCTGCATTTTCACAAGCTCCGCTTTTCCGGAGAATGTTAAGCGGTCAACCTTTTTTGGTTTGCCAAGAACTTCTGGTCCTGCCATATAAGCTTTCAGGTGACATCCACCGCGATTTGAAGTTGCATATGCAAGAGACATGCCCAGAAGTCCCCGCGGGTCATAACCCGGAAGTTCAAGCCCCTTGCATTGCATGGAAACATCTTTTCCCCTGGAATTTGAGAGAACTTTTGAACCGTTTCCAAGCTCCTTTCCAACCCCAACATTATCACCCATTTTTTTCACTAATTCAGTGAATTCTTTTACATCCTCACCCATTATCTCAGCATAAGCAGCAATTGTCGAGCCTGCTGATATGGTATCGATCCCGTAATCATTGCACATGCGATTTACCTTGATTATCGATCCTATATCCGAATTATTGTTATCAGGCCCGAATGACCATAAAGTTTCATATTCAGGCACCTCATAACCAACGAAAGCCCCGCTTTTTATTATGTGCTTGCAGGCAATGGCGCAATTATAACAGGCATTGCCTTTAATATCATAATTTTCTTTGATGAATTCACCTGATACCATGGAAGCATTGTTGAATTCGTTTTTCCTGAAATTCCCTGCTGGCAGGATTTTCTGGTAATTCATAAGGTTTAGAAGTGCTGATGTTCCATAAGTCGAAAGACCGCTTGATCCTTTTTTTATTAGATCTGAAGCCTCTTTATATCCTTTTTCAAATCGTACCTCATCTGCAATTACGGGTTTTCGTGTTCCTTTTACGACGATCGCCTTTAGTTTTTTAGAACCCATGACAGCGCCAAGTCCGCCTCGCCCGCATGCGTGGAAATAATCATTCATAACATTTGCAATGGGAACAAGCCTCTCACCTGCGCGCCCTATACATGCCACGCGTCCTTTTTCTGAAAGCTGGTCAGTGCATTGACGGACGTTTTTTCCCCAGAGATCATTTGCATTGTTTATCCGGATGTCATCGTCCTGTATGGAAATATAAACAGGCTCATCAGCCGCGCCTTTTATAATGAGGGCATCGACACTGGCGAATTTCAATTCCTTACCAAAAAACCCGCCACTGCTTGAATCAAATATAGTGCCTGTAAGAGGTGATTTTGAAACCATGACATGCCTGCCCGACAGAGGTGCCCGGGTCCCTGTGAGCGGGCCTGTCGTGAAAATAAGGATATTTTCAGGCGATAGCGGATCAATATCCGGTGTCATCAGGTCATAATATAGCTTTACACCAAGACCTCTTCCGCCGATATAATAACGTAATTTATTCAAATCGCTGTTATTTTCTATAATCTTCCCGTCGGTTAAATCGATTATTACGGTTTTTCCCGTCCAGTCATGCATGTGAACCAGAATGATGTTTTCTGATAATAAAGATATGTTAGTGGCAAGTAATATTTACTAAGAGCCTATCTTATCTGACACTTATAGTTATTTTTGGATTCTTAGGTATGTTAATATTATTCTACTATGCAAAGGACAGACAATGGTTTCATAGTGTAAAAGGATTCTCAAAACAATTTGAATGATAAAAAAGATGAATCATGATACTAAAAACAATCGGATATATCACAATCGTAGGGTGGTAATTGGATTGATTTTAACGGAAATATGGAGGCAATATGAGATACCTTCTATGAATTTATTGATGATTGAATAGAATAATTTGTACTTCTCGGTGCTATATAGAACAATTTATCAGCATGTTTTTTGAAGATTTCTAAATTGTTTAGATTAATATAACTAACTTCAGCATGTAGCATATAATTTCCATATGATAAATTTGAGGTATTTAGGTTTAAATACCATATACCCTCATGTTTTGTACCAGTCATTAATTTATTTTTTGATGAGATTTCTTGGGTAGAGATTATTGTGATATTATCTATGTCTTGAAAAACATGATCATCATCAGATTTATATAAATTAATAAAATTTCTTCCTGAAGTGAGACCTGTTTCTTTTATTGTAAATGTTAAAATGTTGCTGTTGACTTCTGATTGTGGGAATACATCTATAGAGTATGAACCTCCCAGTAAATATGTAGGGGCTATAAGGGATATAAACAATAATGTTAAAATAATAATATAAGCAACAATTCTCTTAGGCCAATACCAACCAGATTTGTCTGCATTCTCCCGAATTATATTTAGTGATTCTTTTAAATCAGCTTTCTTAAAATTAATTAAATATAATATTATTATAATAATAGTAATGAGGCTTATAACAAAATATATAATAGAAAAATAATAATAATATGGACTTTCAGTTAATGCAGGAATCGAGATTATTATAAAAAAAAGTGAAAAAATTGAGGCAATACACAGAGCTACAAAATATAAGAAAAAAACTTTAAATAAAACATTGGTTATAGATATTATATTCTCTTCTCTGGTTTCTGTAAATAGCAAATATCCTCTCAATATTAAAAATGATGAAATTATTATAAGTTCGATTAATAATCCCGCCACTAATGAATAAACTAAATTTTGTAGATTGGAACTCAGTCCGATAGTATTATTATTAAAATAGTCAGCTATTTTTAAAAAAGCCCCTATCGGGGCAATTTAGAGCCTAACCATTATCAAAATACATATTTTATTTCCCCATTTTTAGGTTCGTATGCTTCACCATGAAATTTAAGATGCTCAATACAATCAAATACAACT
>JBAQLI010000102.1:0-80570 GCA_049301735.1 Candidatus Methanoperedens sp. | reverse complement strand
TTGGAAATATCGGGCCGATATTACCAAAAAAAGGGTATCTGAACGATGTCCGCGCAGTAACAAACGAAAATGATGTCGTATTGATCTTAGATGAAGTGATCACAGGATTCAGGCTTGCCATGGGTGGGGCGCAGGAGTATTACGGTATAACTCCTGATATGACTACCCTTGGGAAGATACTTGGCGGCGGTTTCCATATTGGTGTGATCGGGGGAAAGCGTGAAATAATGGAGAAAATTTCACCGGCCGGGCCTGTTTACCAGGCAGGGACATTCAATGGCAGTCCGGTTTCGATGACAGCAGGACTTGCCATGATAAAAACACTCAAAAAAGAGAAAGTCCATGACAAAGTGAATAGCGCAGGGGATTCATTAAGGTCAGAGTTATCCGATATTATAACCGATCTTGGGCTTGATTACAACGTGAGCGGTGTGGGGAGCATGTTTAAGGTATTCTTCGGGGATATGCCTTCTAATTATCAGGAAGCCCTGAAATGTGATACAGCTAAATTCAATGTATTTTTCAAGAAAATGCTTGATGATGGCATCTTCCTGCCGCCGTCTCAGTTTGAGACAAACTTCCTGTCTCTTGCCCATTCGAAAGATGACATAGAAAAAACATTAAAAGCTTACCAACGGAATCTGAAATGAAAAATCCAAAAAAACCATTGCGTATAGGAACAAGGGGCAGCAAACTGGCTCTTGCGCAGGCAAACATAGTGAAAGATCTTCTTTCAAAAAACGGAATAGATACGGAAATTAAAATAATCAAAACATCAGGTGATACATTCACAGACAGGCCGCTGCATGAAGTGCAGGGTTTCGGAGTCTTTGTGCGTGAGATCGACGATATGATGCTGGCTGGCGAGATAGATATCGCTGTCCACAGCATGAAGGATGTTCCTACCGAACGTCCTCCTGAACTAACAATAGCTGCGGTAATGAAACGCGACTCACCCTATGATTTCCTGCTTACACGCAACAATACGAAATTAAAAATTCTTCCTGAAGGTTCGATCATTGGAACTACAAGCTTGAGACGGCGCGCCCAGCTATCCAGGTACAGATCAGGTTTTATCATAAAGGAGTTACGCGGTAATATCGACACACGTCTTCGTAAACTTAAGGAAGGGCAATATGACGGTATTTTCCTTGCTGAAGCCGGACTTGAGAGACTGAAATGGGATCTGCCCGGAGAACGCCTTGATCCTGACGATTTTGTCCCATCTGCTAACCAGGGAACAGTGGTCATAGTTACCAGGAAAGGAACAGATGCGCAAAATGCAGCAAAGGAATTAAATGACGAACAGACGCGGCTTGAAACAGATATTGAACGCATAATAATCGGGATCCTTGGCGGCGGCTGCCTTGTTCCCATCGGGGCTTTCGCACAAACAGAGGGAAATGAAATACATGTCCGTACTGAAGTTCTCTCAGTGGATGGGAAGCGTTGCGTAAAAATAGATGAATTTATAAACCCCGCTGAGTATGAAAAGGAAGCAAAGCGAATCGGTAATGAGTTGAATAAAAAAGGCGGCGGCAAACTTGTTGATGAGGCGGTAAAAATGTTTGCAGCCAAAAGAGGATAATAATGAACGGGAAAGTTTATCTTGTAGGCTCAGGTCCAGGTGACCCGGAGCTTCTGACGATTAAAGCAAAAAGATTAATAGAGAGCGCCGAGGTCATTCTTTATGACCAGCTTCCAGGTAAAGCGATACTTGACATGCTGCCGGAATCGGCAGAGAAAATCGATGTTGGTAAATATGCCGGGAATCATAAGCTTTCCCAGTGGCAGATAAATGAGCTTCTTGTCAAAAGGGCAAAAGAAGGAAAGATCGTCCTGCGCTTAAAAGGCGGAGACCCATATCTATTCGGCCGCGGAGGCGAGGAAGCTCAGACTCTTGCAGCAGAAGGTATCAAGGTCGAGGTAGTTCCCGGGATCACTTCAGCAATTGCAGTCCCTGCTTATGCCGGAATTCCAATTACGCATCGCGATTATGCATCCATGGTCACTTTCATAACAGGACATGAAGATCCTGACAAGGAAGAAACAGCTCTTGACTGGAAACTTCTTGCAAAATTTGAAGGAACACTTGTTATCCTGATGGGCGTCAGTATGCTTGAGCGTAATGTGAAAGAATTAATGAAACATGGTAAATCCGTAGATACTCCGGTAGCTGTTATTGAGAGAGGAACACGGCCCGACCAGCGGGTCACTATTGGAACGCTCGCTGATATTGTTGGTCTTTGTAAACAGCGAAAGGTGAAAGCCCCGGCAGTAACCGTAATAGGTGATGTTGTAAAATTGCATCACGAGCTTGCTCCCTGATAGATCGAAATGAAAGTAATAGCCATTATGAGACCTGCCGGTTACCTGGCAGAGTCTGTCAAACTTGCATCTTCAATGGGTTTTTCCACTATAACAGCGCCCATGATCGATGTAATGGATAAGACCGATTCAAATTTCAAAGGGTTCCTGGATCGCATAATGGGGGGAGAGGCAGATTATATCATATTCACAAGCGCTAACGGGGTCGAGTTCACTTTATTGAAGTTGAAATACCCTGATGAATTCATTGAACGGCTCAATGAAACCAATGTTATAGCGATCGGCCCGAAGACAAGAGATGCACTGTTGAAAAACGGAATTCATGTCACTATGATGCCCGGTTCTTACAGTTCCGCAGGTCTTGTTAAAGAACTTTCAGGAATAGAAGGAGCAAGTATCGAGATCGCAAGGAGCAGCCATGGAGCTCCTGAACTTGTAAGAGGTCTTCTTGAAAAAGGAGCAGTTGTGCATGAAACACAAGTGTATCAGATCATCAGCCCAAAAGATGAGCGACATATTGCGCTTTTCAAATCGGCGCTTGCAGGTGAAGTTGATATTTTTGCATTCACAAGCACAATGATGGTCAGGAATTTCATGAAGCTGGCAGACGAGAAGGGAGTAAAAGATGAGATTATCCGGATAATGAATCAAAAGACGGTAGCAGCTATTGGTAAGCCTACTTGTGATACATTGCTTGGGTTTGGCGTAAATGTGGGTGTAATGCCCGAAAATTATACTTTTGAGGAAATGCTACAAGAATGCAAGAAGCACGATTGTTAACATACTATAGTCAAGAACATAATTTATTTTACATATATCTCGACACTTTGTGCTCTTTGCGTCCTGGTATGAAAAAAATTAACAACTAACTCGTACGAACTGAAACGAACTCCGGAAGCGTGAGTTCGTTTCAGTTCGTATTTGTTCGTTGTTTTTTTCATGTTCATTTATGAACCACAGTTAATGGCTGACTTTGCGGTGCATTATTTTATCACCGCAAAGTTAGTTTGAATTGTTTGGTTTTTAAGGAGGAGAGGATATGTTCAATCCATATCACTTCCTCCCCGTCAGATAATCGATCATCGGCTGGGTAACAAGCGGCACCACATCATCGATCATATGCGGCATCAGGTTATCCATGACCTTTGGCAAAAGTTCAGGCATCTGCTCTGCCATATATGCAGGCATCGGGATTACCTTGCCAACTCTTTTAAGCATCACTGGCATTACCTCTGGCATCATCTTCGGAAGAAGTAGTGGGAATAGCACAGGGAACATGGGTTTCATAAACGTAAGAGCGCCCGGGACTTTACCCATCATCCGCATCATCGGCCCCATTCCATAAGGCATTGCATCGATAAGCTCAGGGCACATGGTTCCCATAAGATCTGCAAATCCCCTTGGCGTCATCAGGACAATCATCTTCTCAAATACTGCCCATTGGGCCCGTACTTCAGGATTTGGATTTGGGAAATCATATCCCAGGGCTGATGAAGCAAATGTTGCGAGGTCAACTACTTCAATCGGAATATTTCTTGCATCAGCGCTTACCCTTAGCTGGAACTGGCAGCACGGGCAAAGAGCAAGAACCTTTTGTGCACCTGCCTCAACAGCTTCATCAAGCCGGATCTTTCCAATATCAGCTGCCGTTTCTGGCTCCTTCAGGAGCGTTAGTACCGAGCCGCAGCAGTGAGCCTTTTCCCTGTTTGAGCTCATCTCAACGAACTTGACACCAGGAATTGCCTTTATAACATCACGCGGCGGGTCGTAAACACCTGATGCGCGTCCAATATGGCATGAATCATGCCACGTCACCGTAACGGGTTTTTCCATACCTTTTTTGAACTTGAACTCACCGGATTTGATTTTCTCTGATACGATCTCACTATAATGCTTTGTCTTTATCTTGTAATCGATACCAAGTTTATCAGCCCATTCAGGATATACATGCCGCCACATCATATCACATGCAGGGCAGGAAGTAATTACAGTATCAGCTCCGGCTGCTTTAACCGCGCTGATATTCTTTTTCATGGTTTTTTCAAAGGCATCCCATTTGCCTGCCACCAGCATTGGCGTAGCACAGCAGTTCTCCTTCTCGCCAAGATACGTAAAATCAACATTTGCCGCATCAAGGAGGCGCACGCTTGCCATGCCTATGTCTTTTTCAACAAAACTTGCTGTGCAGCCCGCAAAATAAACATTCTTTGCTTTATGCATGGGTCCATGCTTTTCCTTAAGGTCCTCAGGGAACCATTTTGAGCGGTCTTTCCTGTAACCTGCCCAGATATTTCCCTGAGAATTAAGGGCTTCTGTCATCATCTCAAATGGCGGGAAAGTCATCTTCTTTTCTTCATTTATCAGTTTACCGCGCAGCTTCATCCATGAAGGCTCAATAGGCAATGCCGCAGAGCAGCGCAGGTTACAAAGCTCACAAGTCGTGCATGAAATGATCGTGTCCACCATCTTCTGGTTCCATTCAACGTGCCCTTCCATGTACTCCCGCAGCCAGTACCATTTACCTCTGGGACTCTGGCTTTCCCAGCCGCGCCCATAGAACTGGTCGCATTCATCAATGCAGTAGCCGCACTGGGAGCAGCTGTAAGCATACCATGCCACATCTGCCGGGATATTCCTTACCTGTTTTTGCGGCCTCTCACCAATAATTGTAGTAACAGAATTTCCAAGCGGACGGATAATCGGCTCAAAAGTGCCAGCTATATCCAGGGCAATTCCCATAAGGCCGCTGCTTGTGACCTTTCCAGGATTCATTATATTTTTCGGATCGATCTTGTTTTTGAAAGTGTGCAATCGTTGTACTCTTTCTGTACCTAATACAGAATCAGCCTTTTTGGAGAAATACAGGCCGGTTGCATAGGGTCTCCCGCCATGTTTTTGTGCGATCTTCATAATCGACAGAACAAGACCGAATACGAAATTGTAACTGAATTTTCGCTGATCACTTGGTATAAAACCCAGGATGACAACTTCAGGTTCACCGTTGATCCCATTACGGATGATCACACCTTCCTTAACTATTGGCTGGGAAATCTTGTTCTCGATCTCACCCATTACATCGCCAAGGCTTGAGAGAGGAACTATTACCTCAGCAGGTACAAGTGAAGGGCCAAGCCGCTTTACAACCATGAGTTTGAAACGATTTTCCCATTCATGCTCTGCAATTTTGTCACTTATGATCTCTGCTCCGGATGATTTGGCAAGACCAGGAAGGGCTGCCCTGACAGTTGTACTGTCTTTTTTACGAAAAGCAAGTGTAAGAATATATTTAGCAGGAAGCATTATGTGCTCTTGTGCTGCATGTCCGCCATGTTTCATAACAGGAGCGCGGTTTTTCATTTCAGCCATCTGCGGATTGATAAATACCATTGACCAGATCGCAAGCTTTGATACAATGATAGTATTCACAAGTTCCTGCAGCCGATTAGCATCAGGGCAGGCAAGCCCCGCAACTTCAATGTCTTCCCTGGGTTGAATGCGAAGTGTAACTTCTGAAATTAATCCTGTTATACCTTCTGCATCAGCGATCAAATCAAGTTCATCACCGGCAAAATCCCTGACCTCTCCGGTTGGTAATACTACTTTTGCCGTGACCGCATTTTCACGGAAATAGCCGTATTCGAAGCTTCCGATACCTGCGCCGCCCTGCGCCAGCCATCCTCCCACAGTTGATGAAGGATAGCTTGTGGGATATAACCTGATCGTCAGATTTTGTTTATTTAGTTCTGCATCAAGCTTCTCCCAGGTAATTCCGGGCTGGACTGTGACAGTCAGGTTCTTGACATCAATCACAAGAACTTTCTTCATCCTGTAGAAATCCACAACCACACCTTGATTGACCGGTATCGCTCCCCCATACCCCGAAGTAGCTTTACCTCTTGGTGTAAGCGGCACATTGTTTGATACTGCCCATTTTACAAGATCAATGAGTTCATCCTCATTTTGAGGCTGCACTACTGCGTCAGGCGTTGTATTGCCAATTAAAGGCTTCACAAGTGCGGGAATGGCAGCAATATCATGGCCATATAGCATTCGTTCAACAGGGTCAAAGGTCACACGGGTTTTGAATTTTTCTTCAAGGTGTGCAAGGTTATTGGAGTTCATAATAATCACTGGTTTTGTCAATACCACACATAACCTTTATCAAATATAAAGTTATGCACAATAAAAAGTCTCATTATTTCTATAAACACTTATATATATCAAACAAACAAAATAGTGTTGTAGTATTATGGTTTTATCCTCCAGGTTTCATTCAAGGTCACATCCAGCTATTTTCCTAGTTGCCATAGGCATAGCTGCAATAATGATATATCCGTTCATAACTTCGTTGATCCTTGCTGCAATAACAACATATATATTCAGGCCAATAATCAAGAAGATGGAGTCACATAAGCTATTTTCTCCAGCGCTTGTACTCCTGATGGTCATTATAGGAATTTCGATCGTTTTGGCGGTTTCATACATAATGAAAAATATTGGCCAGATATTTGGAGATATTACCGGACTCAGTGGCAAGATCATATATTTTGTTTCTGTGTTTTCAGATACTATTTCGTCATTGGGATTAGGAACTTACATCGATGTACCTCTTGGAGCCGGGGAGATAACTTCCGCAGTCTCATCAATTGCGATCAGCCTTGTATCGGATTTTGTTACAACTATCCCTCTTCTGCTACTCGATATAGTAATATTCATGTATGCGACTTATTATTTCATGCGAAATGGCCCTCAAATTATATGTGCTGTTAAAAACTATGCATCAACCCTCCCACAAGAAGATGAGAAATTTATATCAAGTATTATAAATGGCCTAAGAAAAAGCTTTGATGTACTTATTATGTCGTATATAGGAATGGCTTTGATCATATCAGCATTTTCTTTTATTGGATATTACATATTTGGAGTGCCACATGCATTTCTCCTTGCAATTCTTACAGGATTATTCGGTTTTCTCCCGGTTTTTGGAACATGGATGGTTTATGCTCCGGCCGCAATATATATGTATTATATCGGGAATACATTTGCAGCAGGAGGCGTTCTGATTTTTGGTGTGGTTATACTATCTGTTTTTATCCCTATGGTCTTGCAGCCATATTTTGGGTCCAAACAAGCTGATATCAATCCGCTTGCAATATTCATTGGTTTTTTTTCGGGGCCTATTATTTTCGGAGCAAAAGGGTTGCTTCTGGGCCCGATAATTATTGTTGTCGTCCAGACAATTATCTATGAATATATTACATTCAGGATAGATGAAAAAGAATCTTGTGATTTATGATAAATAATTTCGGCTGGTGATAGAAAATGGCATTTGATGTGAATGTGAAAACCCTGGTAATGATAAATCTTACAGTCCAGATATTGCTTATGATACTCCTTTCTTATTCTTCATTTATTGTAAGAAAGAAGGATTTACGAAAGCATTGCAGTATTAATCGAATTGCAGTCATTATCCAAATAGCAGCAATATTATTTTTTATGCTGCCTTCAATGCTGGGTTTTGTAAAAAACGGCATATTATCCGATCTTGAGATACTATTTCACCACACACTGGGAATAGTATTGATCGGATTGTGGATATACATAAATCTCGCATATTCCAAAATCATCAAAGGGCCAGATAATTTTAAATTATTTATGAGGTCAGCTTATATCCTCTGGACATTGGCTTTCATAGTCGGATTGCACATTTATATACGGTTTTATTTGTGAGTCTTCTGGGGATATGAAATGATAATATGCAAACCCATATTATGCATGCTATCCTAATTTTGTGGAATATCTTGAGGGGAAGCCTGTGGATAGGAGCCTGAAGATGTAGCCGCAGGATACTTGAATAAGCAGATCTGGCAGTAACATTGGGGATCGATTTCGGGGATGGCGCAAAAGGATATATCCGGCTTTCTTATGCCAATAGTATTGAGAACATCAGGGAAGGAATGGACAGGATAGAGAAATATCTTCGGAAAGACTATAAATAGAATGTAGGTCAATTCAACTATATCATGGAACAACCTGTCCGAAACTTTGCAATGCAAAAAACAAAAGACGTTAACTCTAAAAAAGAATACGACAGGCAATTAATAAGAGAGATTTTGGATCGCAGGCATGCCGTTTCAGTTATTTTAAGTTGATTCGGCGGAATGCATCATGACAAACTCCAAGCATAGTGAAAAAGTTTGATTGTCCTTTTCCTTCAGGATGCATATAGGTCTTTCTTCATAGGTTTTGTACTCTCTCAATCTTCTATTGTAAAGCTCTTTCCTGAATTCATAGGCTTTTTCTGGAGTATAATCAAAGCTGTAGCCATTTAAATTAAGAAAAAGCTCTGAAGCATACAACGCTGTCCGGTGATTGCCATCCGGGAAAGCTTGTAGAAGAATGATGTTTTTCAAATAATATGCAGCGAGTTCGAAAATTGGGCGGTGGATGGGCACATTTTTCACGAGTGCCTTGATCTTATATATTTGAACCGGATAATCCTCAATCCCTGAATACTCTATTTTTGGGTCTCGCAAAGAATCTTCCTTCAACTCTTTGTTAATGTCCAATATATTTTCCACTGTGAGAAGCTTGAGTGGCACAATAGGATTCCTCAACATATCACGATTATCAGTCTTTAATGTCTCAAATGCCTTTTGTTTCCTTCTACCCACCATAATATGGGGGTCTGTTTGTTACACAACTTTGAAGAAGAAATCTCAATTTTAATGCGGGCGTTGTGGCACCTTTTGTTACTCCATTTTTGTTACGGCGCCACCCTGTCGTCAATTAAGATGGGGCGCACTATCTCGCGCATAAATCACCTGCCCGTCCCTTAATATCTTTTTTATAAAAGGGTCTCCAATATCAATTCTATGCTTGAGTTCCTCTGGTGTACGAACGAGAATATCCATAGGAACATAGCGGTCTTTTAATACTCGCCTGAGTGATGCAGCGCGCTTTATCGGTCTTTCTGTGGATTCCATTATCACAAAAAGGTCAAGGTCGCTGTCCCTATCTGGTTTTCCCCATGCATAGGAGCCAAAAAGAATTATCTTTTCAGGATTGAAGCGCTCTGCTATCTTTCTGGCAATGTCTGTGATTGTTTCTTTGGAGATATAATTCATGTAATTTCATATTGTTGTCAGGTATTTTGCTCCTGTAATTTCTCCTGCAACCACAAATTTAAAAGTGTGTCCGGGGATACACCACGCCTTCTTGCATATTCATGAACCTTTGCCGATAATTCACCATCTACAGCATAATATGTAACTTCGGATTTAATATCAATTTCAAATTCTGCTGGTTTTGTCTCCTCCCAGTTCTCGGCGATGTCGTGCTTATCCCAGTATTCGCCAATTTCTTTGTAGCTTTGTGCTTTTGAGATTGAAGTTTTACTTTTGCTCATATTTCTTCCGTTCCGCATGTGTCATGTCCCTTGCTGATACAATGAGTGCTTGTTTATCTTTTTTGTATATGAAGAAAATAATGATATATCTTCCTGCATTTGTTCTACCAAGCGCTGCATAAACATTTTCATCCGGTTGTAGCCCATTTTCAATATATCGAAACTTAGGATTATTGGAAAAGGCTTCACGTACCTCATGTTGTTGTACGTTATGCTTTTGCTCAAGCTTTTCAACGATCTTTTCATACCAGATAAAACCAAGGATTTTCAATATATATACTTCTCTTTTTAATTACTTAAATTCTCTTATCCGGGCTCAGATTTTTTTTCTCTTCGGTTTTACCATTTTTTTATCAGTGGAGCCGCCTTCATCGATTCGGAAGGCACTAGAGGAATGTAACACACGTGTTTTGTCTTCCTGTGGATTCAATCACTATACAAATATCAAGATCATTATTTTTTATATAGCCACATGTAAAAGCCAAAATCATATTTTAGAGAATTCTTTCATATTTTTCTTTTTAGGAGATTTAATAAATCAATACAGATTATTACTTTATATGGGCAAAAAAATATTGAAAGAATCTCACTTAAAAGCTGATAATATCTTTGGTGTTCTTAATTGTATTAAAATAATTAGTGATGTAGATAAATTTAGGAATTGGGCAAATTCAGAACATGGAGTTAAGAACTTCGATGATATTTTTGATGGATATAAATTCTTTTTAGAGTCTGCAATTAGAACCTTTTTACAAGTAATTATTTACAATTCATCATTAGATGTTAAAGAAGATTTCGTCTTTTTTAGAGCGAGATTTGTAGGAGTCGAGCTAAACAAAATTCCAAATACATGTGAGAAAATAATTCTAATAAAGAATATTAATGAAAAATTAAGAATAATAAAAAAAGCGAAAAGTTGGGAAGAAATTAAGGAGGCATTATCTCAATTCAATCTGAATATTTTGAAGATTTTTGATGAAATCTTCAAAAATACTGTAGGAGTTTCACCAAAAACGAGCATCACTAAGGAAGAGGCACTGAAATATGCGACAATGTTTTATGTTTATGTGTATTTAAATGATACTTCTAGGTTTGTTCCTCATGGTTATTGGGTTACTATTCTAGATAATAAAATAGATTCAACACAACATCAAAAAGATTTTAAAGGATATAAATATTCGCTACAATACGTTTGGAATGCTTTGCTGGGGACTAAATATTATTCTACTAGTATAAAAAATTTGCATAATTCAAAAGATTG
This sequence comes from Candidatus Methanoperedens sp., assembly GCA_049301735.1. Classification (GTDB taxonomy): domain Archaea; phylum Halobacteriota; class Methanosarcinia; order Methanosarcinales; family Methanoperedenaceae; genus Methanoperedens. Next base: position 69,573 of record JBAQLI010000102.1, on the reverse strand, counting down.
GAGTATTGAAGAGCCGTCAATATTTAATACAGAATCTGAAATAAAAAATACTGAATTAACATATGATGATGTTTTAGATAGTTATTTTGGAAAAATAAAAACTGAGATAATTGAACCTTTGGAGAAAGATTTAAAAGTAAAAATACATTTTGAAAAAATTCTATACATAAAAAATAAAATTTCTAAACATTTATTAAAAGATCTATCTGCAAGAGAACCACAATTAAATGAAAAAGAAAAACTCGATTTTGAATTATTATGGTACCAAATAGAATTTTTAGATTCATCAAAAAGTCATATTTTCAATGGGGTGCCTGCTTTTACTTCAATGTTAGCTGGTGCAGCCGAACTCAAAAGAATATTTGGTGAAGGAGATAAGGCCTACATTTGTAAATTTATTCATCCTAATAATGGTGTAAAAGGAAATGATTTTAGTTATGGTGTTTTGATAGAAGCATTTGGAAACACAGGAATTTCAGATTATTCAGGATGGGTTCTTTTCTTTGATTGTTGCGGTGATTATTCCGGTTTTTCAGGTTCACAGCATGCAATGGCTGAAATGATGATTGATGAGTACAAAAAAAGAAATCTAATTGAAGTGAGAGAAATTGTAGTTGATAAAGATAAATTGAAAAATTATATTGCAGATAAAATTATTTCTAAAAAACGAGAGGAAATTCTTGGTGAATTGGATAATGAATCCAAAAGAACAAAAAAAAGAGAAATAATTAGCGGTGCAAGAAGTTTAATTCTCGAGTTGATAACATATTATATTTTATCGCGGAATAATAATACGTCACTAGATTGGAACATAACAATTAATGGTGATCAGTTGGATGTTATTTTTGAGGCAAATAATGATTTTACACTTGTAGAATGCAAAATTAATTCTAACACTATTGATTTAGATAAAGAAATTAATAAACTCAAAGAAAAACTGGATCGCTATAAAATAAATAAAAATAAAAAATGTGAATTTTGGTTTTGGTATCGCCCAAGCCCTATAACAATTGGAAAATTGGCAACTGCCGGTATACACCATGAAGTCTTTAGCGAAAAAATTAAGACCGACCCTAATTGGAGAAAGAAATCGGATGGATTAAAACTCATCTTTGGGGAGATAGCAGAATTTTCAAATGACTCGGTCTTTATTGAAACATATTCTGAATAAAAAAAGAAAATGTTTGAAAATTGTCAGGTCAAAGGTTTCTGCTCTCTCTGTTCTTCATCCACCTCTTCCAGCGTCACCTGCACCGGCGCCTTCTCCTCTGCTTCCTCCTTTGCAGCCTCCTCTTTCGCAAGCGTAGCCACACCAACAACCTTGTCCTTATCCCCGACATTCATTATCTTCACACCCTGCGTATTCCTGCCCTGCACGCGTATTCCGCTTGCAGGCACACGGATAATGATGCCGTTTGAAGTCGTGACCATGATCTCTTCATCCTCGCGGACAGTCCTGATATCCACGACATTTCCATTCCTGATATTGACATCGATGGTGATAACGCCCTGACCACCGCGGTTGCTTGTTCTGTATTCATCAAAAACAGTGCGCTTCCCGAAACCGTTCTCGGTCACAGTTAGGAGGGTTGCGCCTTCCTCCACGACTGCCATGCTAACGACTTCATCTTCGCCTACAAGCCTTACACCCCTCACGCCGTATGCGCTTCGTCCCATATCCCTCACATCATTCTCGTTGAACCTGATGGCTTTCCCATGCTTTGTGCCGATCACCATTTCCTTTGTTCCATCCGTGAGCTTTACGGATACAAGTTTATCCCCTTCATCAAGAGAGATGGCGATAATACCTGTCTTCCTGACATTTGCAAAATCAGTAAGTTCCGTCTTCTTGGCCGTACCTTTCTTTGTGACCATTAAAAGATAGTGCTTCTCATCAAATTTGCTGATCGGTATGTATGCGGTGATCTTTTCCCCCTGCTCAAGCTGCAGCAGGTTGACGATGGCAGTACCCCGCGCCTGCCTTCCGGCTTCGGGAATCCCATAAACTTTCAGCCAGTAAACTTTTCCTTTGTCAGTAAAGAAAAGGAGATAATCATGAGTATTGCCGATAAAGAGGTCGCTTACGAAATCCTCTTCCTTGGTCTCCATACCCATGACACCCTTCCCTCCGCGGCGCTGCTGTTTATATGAATCCACTGCAATGCGTTTGATGTAACCGCTATTGGTTATTGTGATAACATCATCTTCTTTCGGGATTAAGTCCTCAGTCACACGGTCGCCCGTACTTTCAATTATTTCGGTCCGCCTCTTATTTGAAAAGCGGGCTTTGATATCTGCAAGTTCTTCTTTTATAAGCGCAAGGATTTTTATTTCGCTTCCCAGAAGTTCTACTAGCCATGCTATTGTCTTTTGCAGTTCCCCATACTCAGCATCGATCTTCTCGCGCTCAAGACCCGTGAGCCTCTGGAGCCTCATATCAAGGATAGCCTTTGCCTGCTCAATACTCAGGCCGAACTGTGACATAAGCCCATCGCGCGCTTCATCAGGTGTTTGTGATGCTCTTATGAGCTTGATAACTTCATCGATGTGGTCAAGCGCGATTATCAATCCTTCGAGTATATGGGCTCTTGCTTGCGCTTTCTTGAGCTCGAACTGGCTGCGGCGTATTATGACCTGTTTCCTGTGGGAAATAAAATTGATGATCAATTCTTTTAATGGCAGGACCATTGGCCGCCCATCCACAAGAGCGAGGTTGATAACGCCAAAAGTGGTCTCAAGCTGTGTGTGTGAGTAAAGCTGGTTCAAAATGATGTTTGCCTGCGCCTGTCGTGATATCTCAATAACGACGCGGATACCGTCTTTATCCGATTCGTCACGCAGGTCGGTTATCCCTGCGATCTTCTTATCCCGGACAAGACCTGCAATATCTTCGATCATTTTTGCCTTGTTCACCTGATAGGGAAGCTCATTAATGATGATCGTTTCCTTGTTCTTTACTTCCTCGATTATTGCACGGGCGCGCATTTTTATCGAGCCACGGCCTGTGGAGTACGCATCGATTATCCCTTGTCGGCCGTAGATGAATCCGGCTGTGGGAAAATCAGGTCCTTTGACTGCGGTCATGAGTTCGTTCCATTCCACAGCAGGATTATCGATTACCATTGTTATGCCATCGATCACCTCACCAAGATTATGGGGCGGCATATTGGTCGCCATGCCCACAGCAATACCTGTAGAACCATTGATAAGAAGGTTGGGGAGCTTGCAGGGAAGAACAGAAGGCTCTTTTAATGAATCATCATAGTTTGGAACAAAATCCACGGTTTCTTTATCAATGTCTCCGAGTATCTCGTCTGCGATCTTTCCGAGGCGGACTTCAGTGTATCGCATCGCAGCGGCTGAATCTCCATCAATAGAATTGTGAACGAACACTCCGCATGCGAGTAAGAAATTGTGATATCCATCAACGGAAATATCATATGTATCGACACGTTCCTCAAGGAACCGTTTGGATATAATGCGATGGTTGTAGTTTTTTGCTGAATGCAGAAGATGGTCAAAATTAGATTCTCCAGAGGCAGGCTGTAACACTCTCAGGTAATCATTAAGCCCTTCTTTAACCGGAGCAGTATCAAAGTATCCTGGCATAAGACTATCATCAATAGTGAGATCCTGCGCCTCTTTATAGGTGCCATCGCGCAGCATGAATCTGTGATCCGGTGTGCAGCGTAACCTTTCACCATTATCGATCGTCAATTCTATGAGTTCTGCGTTACGGCGGGTTATCCGGGCATTTTTGCCTTTCCCAATCACGATATGTCCTTTCTCATCAACTGAATATACGTAAAAAATATCATCTGGGCTTAAACTGGCAAGTTCTTCAAACGATTTTTCAGTACCGTCTAAGAGCTTGATCTTTGTGTCACCAGTAAAACAGCCAAAGTTTCCCTGTCCATCTATCAAAGGATATCGTAAAGAAAACTCCTGTACCATCCTTACGAGAGAATCGTAAACAGCGATATCGCCGTGCGGGTGGTACTTACCAAGAACGTCTCCCACGATCCTTGCTGATTTCTTGTAAGGCTTATCATGGGTCATCCCCTGCTCGTTCATCGCATAAAGGATGCGCCGGTGCACGGGCTTCAGGCCGTCCCTGACATCAGGGAGAGCGCGCCCAACGATGACGCTCATAGCATAATCGATGTATGAGCGCTTCATTTCGTCCTCGATGTTGACCAGGGTGATCTTTTCCGGTACAAGGATTTGCTGTTCTGGTTCTGGTTCTGTGGATTCTTTTTCTGGCATAGGTATCAGCTCGATTAAATATATATTAATTTTTCACTAATTTTGAAACGATTTCTAAAATTTTTTCACTATGATTAATGCTTACCTGTGCATCCTGTTTTAGATACACCTCAGATGGGATACTATCTGGTAAACCATTAGGATATCGGGATGGTATGTAGTTTTTATCAAGTTCCGCACAAATTGACAATATTGAATTAAAAACACTATTCTCTTGAGCGCATTCTTTGGCGAGGGTGTATGTAGAATGTGTTATAAGCTTTCTTTTTCCAATTGAATAAAGATAAGCTTTCAGTGCCTTTTCGGCAGCTTGCTGGGAAAGAAAACATGCATGGGCATAAAATTTTCCTTCTGCATTCCATTTCGCTGCTTCAAGGTCGCTTTTAGCCTGACTAAGCCATCTTTGTGCTTCTCGCATCATAAATCTCAATTCCTTCTTCTTCAATAGTCATTATGAAATCCCTTTTTTCTTTTTTCATTGTTTCAAACTCCAAAGGTGAATACACCAGAGGTTCAAGCGAAATAAGTGTATTATTCAGCCTTATTACATCGGCAATTCTATCTATGAATCTCTTGGAGGTTTCTTTTATCAGCATTAGGTCAATATCGCTGCCTTCATGTGCGTCTCCTCTTGCATAAGAACCAAAAAGTACGATTTTCTGGGGGGCATAGTTACTGATTATGCTCTGGATGATATCGGTAAATGAATTCTGGATTTTCTTGTCATTTGAAATTTTTGTGATGTTTAAATACATAAAGGTCTCGTAGCTAAAGTAATCCTCCCACTAAATTGTGGGGTACTTCTTGTCGAAAAATCAATTTTATTAGCCGCAGATGAACGCAGATGAACGCAGATATTTTCTCTATTTTTGATTTTAATTCTGAAATAATTTGATCAATTTCATCTTTCTCTAGCATACATACCATCCTTTAGATTTAATAACTAATTTACTAATTGAGAAAGAATATACCTCAACCCTGTCTACGTATCTGCGTTCATCTGCGTTTATCTGCGGTTTCATATTTATAATTAAAGGTCTATTTTTGAAATTATCCATATATGACCTTTCCTTTTTTCATTATTGATGTAATAAATGCATTAGTGACATTTTTCCATGTTTCCACTTCTTCTGGAGTATAAACAATTATATCTTTAGGAACATGAAAATCACGAAGCAACTTCCTTATTGGAAGCACTCTTTTATGCATCGGTTCATCCGATGGCATTATCACCAGTAAATCCAGATCGCTATCTTTTGTTGGCATTCCATAAGCGTATGAACCAAAAATGATTATCTTCTCAGGATGGACTGCGCTGACGATGCGCTCTTTGATTTCCCTGATAAGTTCTTCTGTTATTGGCTGCATATTAATTTTATATATTAATTTGTTTTAAGATTTCCATGCTGTGAGTCGCAAGCTTCTTGTTGAACCATGCATCAATATGCTCGGGGTCATTCTCAATAACCTTTTCGTAACACTTTATCGCCTCTTCATATTTATTTAAACTATGAAGGGCAAGACCTTTGCCATACCACGCATAGAAATAATCAGGGTCTATCTCAAGTGCCTTTTCGCAGCATTTTATTGTTTCGTCATATTTTTCCAGATAATAAGAAGCAAGTCCTTTGCAGTACCATGTATCGGCATGATCGGGATATAGTTGTATGACAGTTTCATAACACTTTATAGCATCCTCAAACCTGTCCTGGATATGAAACATCAGTCCCTTGTTGAACCAGATGAACCATGAATAAGCGTCAGTTGGTTGAAGTTCGATTTCTTTATCAAAACATTTTGCGGCATCTTCGAATTTCTCAAGGCTGCGCAGGGCAAATCCCTTCCAGCGCCATGCTTTTGAATGCCTGGGATTGATCTGCAAAACACTGTTATAATATGTTATTGCATTGCTAAATTGATTCAAATTATGAAGCGCACGTCCTTTATTGAACAGGGCGTCAACATTTTTTGGTTCAAGCTTCAGTATCCGGTCAAATAATTCTATTGCTTCGTTATATTTTTTTAAATTGACAAAGGCAAGACCTTCTGTTTTCCATTTATCAGTATTTTTTCTTTTTGCGGAGAATTTCATAAATAGTTTCACTTCATTATAATTCGATCAGTCAAATATCTTATATGCATTTGCATTGAAAACGTAGGTGGAAACCCAAACAACTAATCTGCGTTCATCTGCGTTTATCTGCGGTTTTTTTATTTTCTGGATGAGTTCGTCGGGTATTGGTTGCATAAAGTTATTATCATAAACTTACGTTTACTTTGTCCATCGGTATTTCAATTTTAAAACCATAAGGCCATGGCTTACTAAATTCTTTATCGCCTTCAAAGTCTATTTTTATATTTCTAAGAGTAATTTTAAGTAAGGTCTTTTTACTTTCTTTTTTCAACGATTTGAAAATGATTATAGTATGAGGATGCAATTGGAGTTTCAAACGGTCTATATGAATTTGTTGGTGAGCTAAATCTATTATATCTGATGTATTAATTTCACCCAATTCGCCAAAATTTTCTAAATCAATTTTCATAGAAATTTTTTTGACTTTGAAATCAAATAAACTACGATTTGAAATAAAAAAACTAAATTCCAAATTTGGGGAGGGAACATTTTCTCCTGCATTTATGTATATATCATTAATATTATGAAGATTAAAATCTATCATCGATGAAAAATTTTTTGTATTTTCATCAAAAATTTCTTTTAGTTCTGCAATTTCTAGCTTCTGCTCTTTGAGTTGTTCTTGCTCGATAACTAACGCCTTTTCTCTCTCATTTAAATCAATATAATTTTTAATATAGGAATATGTTCTATAAACTATTGGAATTGATTCCCATCCAACCATGATTACACATCCAGATTCCTTACATCCTTCGCATGTCTTTCGATGAACTCGCGCCGCGGCTCAACCTTATCGCCCATAAGGATCGTAAAAATCTCATCTGCTTTAATGGCATCCTCAAGCGTGACTTTTAGCATCGTCCTTGACTCAGGATTCATCGTCGTATCCCATAGCTGCTGGGGATTCATCTCACCCAGACCTTTGTATCGCTGCATAGCGATACCATCTCTTCCTATCTCAACAAGCTTTTTAGTAAGTTCTTCCTCATTATAAACATAGAACTCTAATTTGCCTTTCTTAACCTTGAAAAGTGGAGGCTGGGCTATATAGACATACCCGCTCTCGATAAGAGGGCGCATATAACGGTACAATAAAGTCAGGAGCAATGTCCTGATATGGCTTCCATCAACATCGGCATCTGTCATGATCACTATTTTATGGTATCGGGTTTTCAGGATATCGAATTCCTCACCTTCACCTATACCTGCGCCGATGACCGTGATGAGCGCGCGGATCTCTTCATTTTTTAATATTTTGGTCAGCCGCGCTTTTTCTACGTTCAATATCTTGCCGCGAAGCGGAAGTATTGCCTGGAATTTGCGGTCGCGTCCCTGTTTTGCGCTATTATGAACAAAAACGCCGCTTGCAAGTGCAAAGTTATGCGTATTCGGAACCTCTATATCATAAACATCCATTGTTTCTTCAAGACTTTCGATAGATACGGTACGATGGTTAAGCATGCTGACAGCTTCGTATGCTTGTGCCGGATATTGGGGAATAGATTTTTGAGTATGCAATAAATGATTATCGACCACAGAGTACACAGAGAACGCAGAGGGTTGCTGCTGTTCTCTGTGTACTCCGTGCTCTCCGTGGTTTTTTAAACTGTGATTGTACAAATCAGCCAGCATATGAGTAAAAATCCACCGATCATTAAGCGGGTCAAGCACCATCTCATATCCGTCTATTGTTATCCCTGATTCTTTGATGTCAGAGAATTTGCGATAAAGCGGCATTAATGAATCATTCGGGGTAACTTCTTCGATGCGTTTGAAACTGCCGTCACGCATCATGAAAGGATGATCAGGAGTACATTTGATAGTTTCGTTGTTATCGAAAGTAACCTTTATGACTTTTGCATTAACTTTTGTCTTTCGTGGATTAATAATACGCTCTAACCCGATTTTACCATCATTTCGAATTGTATAGCAAAAATGCTCTTTTCCATCAGCCTGTTCTGCTATTATTTCTTTGAAACTGAGTGAGCGCCCATCAGCAAGGGCAACAAGCGTCTCTCCTGAAAAACAACCCCCTGCCGAATCTCCTTCCACTATATATATCTCGCTTTTTGCCGGGTCTTTTTCAGAGCAGTCCGCAAGTTTGCCGGGAAGCGAGCCTACTTCGAGCGCGCTTTTTCGCCGCGTAAGTTCACGGGCTTTCCTTGCGGCTTCCCTTGCCTCGGCAGCCTCAAGCGCCTTTAAAAGTATATTTTTTGCAGCTGCAGGATTCTCTTCAAGGAACTCTGAGAGCCCCTCGGAGACAAGGGTCTCAACAATTCCTTTAATATCGCTGTTCCCGAGTTTTGTCTTTGTTTGTCCTTCGAATTGAGGATTCGTGAGCTTGACATTGATGATCGCAGTGAGCCCTTCCCTGGCATCCTCGCCTGAAAGCTTGTCCTCGCCTTTCAGGAATCCTTTTTTCTTGGCATAATCGTTAGATACCTTGGTAAGAGCTGCTTTGAATCCAACAAGATGCGTCCCGCCTTCGTGGGTATTGATATTATTGGCAAAAGTATAGACATTTTCCGTATAACTGTCATTGTACTGCATTGCGATTTCCACAACAGTCGTGTCTTTCTGTTTCTGGAAATATATTGGTTTTTCATGCAGCATGTTCTTGTTCTTGTTCAGGAACTCAACGAATGATATGATTCCGCCCTCGTACTGGAAAACCTGCTCTGTCTGAGTGAATTCTTCTTTCAGTGATATTTTAACTCCTTTATTCAGGAAAGCAAGTTCTCTAAGCCTGTTGGCAAGAGTTTCTATATTGAATTCAAGTGTTTCAAAGATCGTCTTGTCGGGTTTGAATGTAACAGTTGTTCCTGTATGTGTTGATTCTCCTATCGTGGTTACTGGTGTAACAGGTTTTCCGAATTCATATCTCTGCTTGAAGAGTTTTCCATCACGCCTGACTTCCACTTCAAGCCATTCAGAAAGAGCATTGACCGCTGAAACGCCTACGCCGTGAAGGCCGCCTGAAACCTTATATGCATTATTGTCGAATTTTCCACCTGCGTGGAGCATTGTCAGGACAACTTCAAGAGCTGATTTCTGGAATTTGGGTATTACCTCTATCGGGATGCCTCTGCCATTGTCCACGACCCTTACGCTATGATCAGGCCGGATCGTTACTTCGATATTCGTACAGTAACCAGCAAGCGCCTCATCTATGCTGTTATCCACTACTTCATAAACAAGATGATGGAGTCCTTTTGAATCCGTACTTCCAATATACATGCTCGGGCGTTTGCGTACGGCTTCAAGCCCCTCAAGAACCTGAATCTGTCCTGCCCCATATTCTTTATTAACTTCGTTCATATAGAGTACCTTTAATAGTTATAATAATATTTTATTTATAATTTCCCGTTTTAACTAATATTAAATTAAATTTCATGCCTTCAGTTTTTGAAAAACTTCAGGGTTTGATTGTTTTTATAGCTTATATACCTTATCGCATCGACGCATATCGATTTTAATTTTATTGATACGAAATAATTTAACAAAAATTTTTGTTAAATTATTTGGGAAAAGGGAAAAATTCGATATCCTCATTTCTGCAAATATGTTACAAATTCCGAAGCAGTATTCACTCTAAAATCCAGATTATTCCCGTTATCTGTTGTGGTCACTTTTAACCAGTATTCAGCCAGGATATAATCACCAGGACCAAAAGTATAATACGGCGTAATACCGCTGATAGTTTCAGTAACACCATATCGTGTATTCAGATGGTCAGAACTTCCGGTCAAATTAAATAAATAAGTAGTGGCCGTTGAATTATATTTATATACATAGATTAAGATTTTGCCATTCCCATCATTTGTATCTGAATATGTCTTTACTTTGAAACTCCAGGTGCCTCCGATTGTGCCATTTACCGGGGTTTCGCTTGCCCAGCCGTATCCTTTATAAATCGATCCAGGCGTTCCTGTTTGCGAATTAGAATTTTCTTGACCGGGTTTGAAAATGTAGAAAACAGGGTCATTATAACCCAGCTTTATGGTCGTACTGGTATCAGATGACCCGCCTTGAGAAGTACTCATATCCCAGGTATCAATGCCCGCAGGATTATCTGTGTTTCTCAGATAGACTTTCACAGTTAAAGGCGATACTGTGGTTGTGCTGTTAATATACCCTGATTTCGTGGGGTCATTTACTGAAGTCGCGGTGACATTAACTTGGAAAGGCCCTCCTGCTGAGGTATTTGTAACATTCAGGGTGAATATTCTTGTTTGTCCGGAATTAAGGAGGACGGGCGAAGAGATATTTAAGCTTGTCACAGAGGCAAGGTCGGGATTGGAAACCGTCAGGATATATGAATCCGTATTAGTCCCGTTATTTGTAAGATTCAATATATAGGTCGCATTGGTTCCCTTCAGTATGGTCCGGGAAAGATTAGTGATATTTGTAAGGCTCACGTCCCTGATAATCATTGGTGTTGGAGTAGGTATTGCAGATATCCCTGTACCTGAAGCGATTGACCCATTGAAAGTATAAGCGTTTATGGTAATATTGCCCGGATAATCAATTGTTACAATGTTACCAGACACAATCGGATCTAAATTATATTTTCTTAAAAGCGCATTCCAGAGCTGGGGATAATTGGTATAAAAAGTTACAGTTACATTGGTATTATTATATGTGCTGATTTTTGATTGGAGATTATAATTCAGGGAATTTATTCCTGAAAAAGACACTGATTCCTGAGGATAAGCGAGTATAAAGACATTAATTATATTATTGTCGAAAATAGCCTGGTTGGTATCGGTATAAAGGTAATTGTCAATTGCGAAATCTTTGATAATAAGCCCGTGTTCATATACAAGCGATGGCGAATTGGAATAATAATTATAATTTGGCATAAATTTTATGCTTGTTGATGAATTATTAAAAAATGTCGGAGTCTGGTTAAAAGGCGTATAACTCACATTTATCCACGTATCATTTGTTGAAGTCAGGGTACCTGATGTGTCAGCAGGATTGATAAATATCAACCTGCCCGGATAGTGAGCGCCCATATGGATCACACTTGATTTCGGGAACTGGAACAGTGCAACATCATTTATGTCGGATCTTATTTTCAGGAAATCATCGTATACAACATTGAAATGATCCATTTCCACCTCTTTATTCCATTCGGGTACGGACTGCGTCTGAATTATTGCGATCATAGAGACCACAATTGCCAGAAGCATAATCGCGGCAATTATTTCGCTTAACCCTGATTCGCAGTTTAAAAAAAGGTTAATATTTTTTCGAGCCAAAATCATTCAACTCCCTGCAGGAAATATGTAAATACAACATATGCAATGACCAGCATCACTATTGAGTGTTTCAATCCTGCCCGCATATTTCCTTCACTCATCTGTCCAGCGACAAGCCCTGAAAAAAAGCCCTGAATGAGTGAGGCATGATAAAAAAGTGTTTTTATATTAGAAAGACTGGAAGTTTTGAACATAGAGACCGCCCCGCCAGTGGGCATTTTTGAAAGGAAATACACAAGAAGGACAACGATTATAAACAGGAATACAAAGAATGAAAGATAGACTATCAGGACATATATTAACAGGTTAGCGAACCGTTCTTGTTTCAATCGCTGTCCGATATCTGCATCTTTTGCTGCAATAGACAGGACGTTTCGAATATCGCTTGTAGATTCGCTGGCCTTTACGATCAATGTGATAATCCTTGAAACAGCGCTTGATTCAATACGCTTTTCAAATTTCTGTAACGCACTTGTAGTTATAGTACCCCATTCGATAGCACGGTGTATTTTTTTTACCTCATAAGTAAGTACTCCCATTTTTGACTCAGCCGTGTGCGCGATAGCTTGCGTGAGTGTCAATCCGGCCTCATTCATGCCCGCAAGCCGTTTTAAGAAATCAGGCATTCTATCTTCAATTTTTCTTATCTTTCGTTTTCGCATCTCAAAAAAAACAGTAAAAGGGATAATGACAAAAAGAACAGCCATTAAAAAATGGTTTTCTACTGCCTTTAAAAATTTAAATATAATAGTTGAAATGAAATTTCCCATGAAAATACTATTAAGATCAATACCTGATGGTAGATCCCTTATAATGAAAAATAAGTAGATCATAGAAATGGGTATTGTAATGATAAATGTCCTGCCGGGTTTTTCAATGAATATTTTCAGGGGATGAAGCAGGTTGTTTTTTATATTAGATAATTTTTCATACCTTTCCAGTCTCATTATATCCCTCGATTCCCGGGACTGTTCTGCTGGTAGTTGTGGCACATCTTTAAAAATAAACAGACTTTTAACCCTGGTATAAACGACTGGCATATCTTCACGAATCCCGGAGATGGTATCGATCATAACTACAAAGAGCAGGGTGCCAACAGGAATTACGACATATATTATTAATGACAATAATAATTCTACCCCGCCTCTCAGTAATCCCAGGACGACGATTATAACAATAAGAAATAATGGCCCTGCGACCAGTGCACTGACATAGATCTCCCCAAAAAGACCCAGAGTCTCAAGAAAAGACTTTTGGTCCTGGGCAGCAGTCTCCTGATAATATTCAGACCTGCTTTTAAAGAAGCGACTCAAGTCCCCACCGCTGTTTATTACAGATATGAGATTATTGATAAAATCTTTGAACTTCCTCGAAGGCGTCCTCTTGCTTGCATTATGAAGTGCGGTAACTATGTCCATCCCGAAATATTCCATATCCCGGACGATCATTGCTATTTCTTCCGCTGTGCCGCTATAGATATGGATGTATGAACCCAAAGACTTGAACATATCTATTATATTCATCCCGCCCCGGCTCAATGCGTAAAGGTAGGTTAAAGCATGAGGCATGGACTGGTCTATTCGATACGACCGGCTTTTCGCTTTAAAAGACGGGTAAGAGATAAATATAAGGTATATAACATAGCTGCCACTCATTGCAAAAATTGCAGTTATGAGGAATATTACGAAGCCGTTTTGTGTCAGATACCGGGCTAAAATATATCCGAAAACAAGAGATATCCAGCCTGCGATGAGTGAGTAAAATAAAGAACTGCACACATATTCATGCACATTTCGCGCTATATGCGCTTTTCTTATATTTTCTCTTAGCTCATCATAGTTTTCCTGATATACCCATTTTCCGAAAAGGATGCTTCCGATCTCTGGATTGATCATAATTTTGTATACTCTTTTTTCAGGTCATTTCCAGGTTCGCCATGACCTCTTTCGGATCGATATAGTATGCCTGGATGATATTTGCGAAACTCTTGTAGTCATGGATATTGTTTTTTACCATATATTGCAGTACAGCTTTTCTATTGTCGATCTCAGCAAGTAACTGATCCATGCTCCACCCCTTCTCATGCATGATATTATTCATTACATAAGATTCGCCACCCTTCTCAAAACAGTCATCCTGCGGATTCCATTTGAACATATCGTTGATCCTGATATTACCTGTACGCGGATCAAGACCTGTGATCTCTACTAATTGCTGGCATCTCCTGCTCTTTTTCCCTTTTATTGTAATTTGCATCTGGACTGTGATTATATCAAGCGCTTTTAACATGGCGTGCGGAACGTTTATTGGTTCATTTTCCAGCCTGTTTATTACGTCCTGGATATCTCCTGCATGTATAGTGGAATATGTAGTGTGCCCCGTACTCATGGCCTGGAACAGGGTTCGCGCTTCGCTGCCTCTCACTTCACCCACGATTATATATTCCGGTCTCTGGCGCAATGCCGATATTAGCAGATCGAACATATTGATTTCACTCTCACCTTTTGCGAAAGGTTCTCTTGTGACTCCTGCTATCCAGTTATCATGGTATAAAGTGAGTTCCCGTGTGTCTTCTATAGTCACAACCTTGGATGCGGGTGGAATAAACAATGAGATGGAATTCAATGTCGATGTCTTGCCAGACGCTGTTCCGCCTGCTATCAGGAGGCTTTTATTGTTTTCAACAGCAAGCCACAGATATGCCATCTGTTCTACAGACACAGTGTTAAAATTTATAAGATCAATAGGAGTTAGAGGAACTTCTTTGAACCTTCTTATGGTGAAAGAACTCCCACGTGTGGTTACATCATGTCCGAGCGTGGCCTGGATGCGCGATCCATCAGGTAGTGTAGCGTTTACAAGCGGTGAACCAAACGAGATATGTTTGCGTCCTTTCTGGCATAATTTAATAACAAATGAATTAAGATCAATTTCATCAAATTGAATATTCGTCTTAATGTTCCCATATTTTCTATGATACAAAAAAATCGGTATATCAACACCGTCACAGGATATATCCTCTATCATGGGATCGGCCAATAAGGCATTTATCTTCTCGTATCCCAGGAAATTCCTGTTCAAATAATATAAAATCTTATATACTGTTTGTTCTTCCAGCGAATTGGAATATTGGTACAGTAGCTCTATAGCATGTTCTTCTAATTTTTCTTTTTTTTGCTTGTCTTCATAAAGAGCTTCTTCTTCTGTCAGTATATCTTGCAGGTTAAAATTTATTTTCTCAAGCAGCATTCTTTCAAAAGATGACAGCGCAGGCTCTCCGACGTAATATAGTGTTTCTTTGGTCTGGATTTTAGTTAGGATGTATACATATACATACGGTTCATTTATCCAGTACTGTTCAACTTTACAGAAGCCCTCTGGAATTTCAAATAACACAAGATCGCCGTGTTTTGAATGAGAATATGGGGCTATCTCCTGCCTGCTCTTCTTCTTAAAACATATAAAGTTTCTTATATGATTCATCATGTTACCCTAATCATTTGTTATCATTATAATTACTATCATGTAAATATGTTTATATATGTTTAATTACTTATATCCTTTTTGGAATATGGAACAACACAGGATAGCTACTGGTATCAGGTCTTTAGATCCCATAATTAAAGGAGGATTTCCCGCAGGATCATTCATAGTCCTGCTGGGTGAGATCGGGGCTGGCAACATTGAATTTGCCTACAGTTCCATGATCTTAAGCCAGCTGGAACAAAAAAAGAGCAAAGCAGCGCCAACTACAGCAGAAGCCGGATTAAACTATGAATACTCAAAAAAGATATGTTATGTTTCAATAACGAGATCAAAAGAAGATATCCTGAATGAAATAGCATTTGGATTCTCCAGAGAGTATAGTGCAGCTCTGAGAGATGTGATATATTTCCAGGATTTTTCAAAGCAATTTTTTTTAAAATCCTCTGTTCCTTCCAGATGGATATCAGATAAAATATCGTTTGAGAAGCTCTGTGAACCTGTATCAGACGCAAATCTCCTGGTGGATCTTGTAGCTTTTCTTGAGAAAAACGCATCGGATAGTCTGGTTATTCTCGATTCTTTGACTCAGCTTGCCCAGTATTGTGAAGAATACATGAAATGGAATGAACTTTTATTTTTCCTGCGGGCGCTGCAAAAGGCCGCTAAACTGTGGAATGGGGTTGTGTATGCGGTATTGAGCAAGAATGTTTTCCAGAGGCGTAAAGAAGAATCAATCATAGATTGTGCCGACGGGGTACTGGTTTTTGACTGGGTGGAAACCGGGGTTGCACAGAGACAGCAAATCATGTATATTAAAAAGTTCGGGGGGCTTCTTCCAACCCTGGAGAAAGATAATATTGCGAATTTTGAGATAAAAATAATGCCAGCTACGGGTTTTCAGGTGACTAATGTCAAGCAGATAGTATCTTTTGGTAGATAAATTGAATAATATGGATCGTGAGGTGTCATCATAATATGGAACGAGTTAAAACCGGTATTGAAGATCTTGATGAAATGTTAAATGGAGGAATCCCTCAGGGTTGCGTTACTGCCATCATAGGGGGATACGGTACCGGAAAATCCACACTTGCCCTGAAATTCATTCATTCGGGCGTGGTTAAGGATGAAAAATGTCTTTATATAAGCATCGACCAAAAAGAAGTCGAACTTATTAAAAGTTCAGCTTTATTCGGATGGGATTTCAAACCGCATATAAAGAATGGAACCTTTAGAATCATACGGTTGAGTCCGACTTTCCTGAAAAGCACGATTGCAAAAATCGAAAGCGAATTGCCAGAACTCATAAAAACATTTGCTCCGAAGAGGCTCGTTGTTGATCCTATCACTTTGTATGAAATGATTTTTGATAATGAAGGGGAAAGAAGAGAACAATTGTTCAAACTTATTGAAATGATAAAAGACAGTGGAACTACATCTTTAATTGTATCCGAATCAAGCAAGGAGTCACCATACATGTCACGATTCGGGTTGATAGAGTATATAGCAGACGGGGTAATAACACTCAGGAATATCCGGGGAACTGAGATGAAATCAGTTGCCCGGGTGATAGAAATATCAAAAATGCGGATGACTGAACATTCGGATGCCATCAAACCTTATGAGATCACAAAAGATGGAATTGTTGTTCATATCGGAGCAGAGATTTTCGGTGAATTCTAATACAAAATACCCGGATAAATCCTAATATTTTTTCTATCGTAACTACTTTATATTGAACTTTACTCCGATCTTGAACAATCTCTTCGTAGGCAAATTCCTGAGCTCACATCCGGTCTTCTCTTTAAGTTCTTCCAGAATTTCATTTAACCTTTCTTCGCTCTGGGCTGAAACTGTGAACCAGACGTTAAAATTAGCAGGCCGCAGATAATTATGCGATACTTCTTCATATTCATTGATAATACCTGCGACTTCATCCACTCTCTCAGGCTGTACTTTCATCGCAACAAGCGTACCCATACCACCACTCTTCTTTGTGCTTATTATGGGACCTATGCGCCTTATAGCGCCTTCTTTCTGAAGCCGCTGGATTCGTCTTATTACATCCTCCTCCTCCAGCCCCAGGGTTTTCCCCAACTCTTTGAAGGGTTTGTTCACAAGGGGAAAGTCTATCTGAATTGCATTCAATATCTTTTTATCCACATCATCCAGCGAAATTTTAGATAGAGCCAAAAAATCACTTCCCTCTTGATTCATATACGCAATACGGCTCTTCTTCCAGATAATCTCCCGTACCTGCATATGCCCTGGCGCGGCAGCCACTGCATACATTCTTATACTCACATAGACCGCATTTGCCTTTCAGCAGTCCGGGGTCGCGAAGGTCGCAAAAAACCTTTGATTTCTCCCATATCATCTTAAAAGGTTTTTGCTTGATATTCCCGGCCAGGGCAGGAAGATATCCGCATGGATAAACATCGCCTTTACTGGAGACAAAACAGAAGGCTGACCCCCCAAGACATCCTTTGGTCATAGCTTCAAGACCATGGGTTTCAGGTGTGATCCGTATCCCTTCTGCCTTTGCACGCTGCCGCATTATCCTGAAATAATGAGGGGCGCATGTGGCTTTTAACTGCATTCTTTTGTCCTTGCTCCTGTCATAGAACCAGTTAAGCACCCGTTCATATTCCGCAGGCGGGATCTCTTCGGATTCTATTTCTTCGCCTCTTCCTGTCGGGACAAGAAGGAAAATATGAAGGGCAGATGCTTTGAGTTCAATAGCAAGATCATAAATTTGCGGGATTTCTTTAAGATTTCTCTGTGTGATCGTGGTATTTATCTGGAAACTCAAACCTTCTTTTTTCAGGATATCAATTGCACGAAGAGAAGCTTCAAACGCACCGGGCTCTCCCCTGAAAACATCATGCATCTCCTTAGTTGCTCCGTCAATGCTAATGCTTACACGCTGAATTCCCGCATCTTTCAATTTCCTGGCAATCCCAGGAGTGAGAAGAGTACCATTTGTCGCAAGCACCGCACGCATTCCCTTTCCTTTTATGTATTGGGCTATCTCATATATATCAGCGCGAAGCAGAGGCTCTCCTCCGGTGAGGATTATTATCGGCTTGTACTCGACCAGTTCATCTACGAAATGCTTTGCCTCGGCTGTAGATAATTCTCCGGGCTGCGGCTCTTTAATTGCGGATGCCCTGCAGTGGATGCAGGCAAGGTTGCAGGCATTGGTCAGCTCCCATGCGATGAGTCTTGGGGGTTTAACTTTTTGTTCTATCAATAAAATCACGTATTATCGCATTATCTTTTATTACCTTAATCTTTATGTAAAAGCGAAGAAATATTACTGGTATGGATTTGAGTTATTTAAATACAGCTTTTGGTATAGTGTGGATCGTGTTCATAGTTTATATTTTAAACCTGATCTGGCAGCGAAGGGCTTTTGTAAGCGAACTTAAAATGCTTGAAAGTTTAAAATAATATATAATATTATCATAATAGTTTAAAATGACATGAGCATTGAAAGTATACTTGATTACAAAACCGTAGCAGTCGTGGGAATATCCGATGACCCAACGCGTCCGAGTAATTTTGTCGCGCGTTTTCTCAAGGAGCATGGTTACAAAATAATTCCGGTTAATCCAAAACTTAAGGAATGGGAAGGAGAAAAATGTTATCCTGATCTCCTATCTATACCTGTAAAAGTGGATATTGTTGATATTTTCAGGCGCTCTGAAGCTATTCCTCCGATCGTTGATGAAGCAATTGCAATAAAAGCAAAAGTTGTCTGGATGCAGGAAGGTATCATTAACGAAGAGGCTGCTGCAAAAGCGCAAAAAGCGGGGATTGAAGTTGTAATGGATAAGTGCACGAAAATTGAATATGTGAAATTCAAAAGTAAGTGAAGCCTGCGCACTTCATAGCTTTTTTTTAAGATGCAATGGTGATCCAGAGGCAAGATAAATCCTGCTTGGCCATGCTTTTTTAACCACGCCAACCAGGTCATTATCATCTATGAATCAGGATTCATAGCCCACTTTGTGGAGTTGATTTCTCATTCTTGAGGACTTGATATCAAGTCAATATCCAGCGCATCCAACACTCTAGATAAAGAGATACCGTATGTCCAATTTTCCTGAGCATATCCACTACGTAATTTTTCCTGCCACCCGCCCCATAGCAGACCGATAGGGTTCAATTCTTCATTATCCATTACAATCAGGCTACCACTGTCACCGTGGGTAGAAAACGGAATATTATTATCGCCAACAATCAATAGATCCGTATAAGCTGTAGCTTCTTTATCATCAATGAATTCATACCCAAATGCAACAATAGTTCCACGGCGCAGACCTGTAGTACGCCCGACACGCAGCACCCTCCTGCCAATTATAGACATATCATCGAGTGAGATCTGCTTCATTTGACCCAACTCACCAACGCCCATCATTTGAGTATTTATATCCTTAAAATCTGGTTCCAATTTGACATAAGCGCAGTCCGCTCGTACATATGCTTCTTTCTCATCAACACCATACCAATCCTGATCCTCGACATATTCGATCACCTTCTCAGTTGTGCCAATGGGTGTACCCCAAGGAATAGGGTGATAGAGCTTTTGTCCCGGCTTAATCCCGACATGCTGATTGGTCAAGAACCCCATCGCTCCATCTGTACGGCTTTTAACAAATGTGCCCAGTGTTCCCATACTATAGATACCTTTTTTCTCATCGACCCAGTGAGAAATCTGGGATCCGCACCAGACCTTATCTCCCCATCCTCGCAGCAGTTCTGATAACTCATCTTCTGCCTGTGGAACTTCTTCCTCGGTTTTTGCCTTGCCTCCTTCCACTACATCCAGAACACACCATAGGTCGTCTGGTCCTTCCAATTTTTCAGGTATCATCTGTCCCTCAGGAATCCACTTGGGATTGATTTTCTGTGGGACAAACACTAGAATTGCAGGCTGTTTGCTCAATGGTTGTCCAGTTCTTTTCTTGAATCCAAGCGCAGTACCAAGGTTATGGCTTATAGTTTCCAAAAATTCTCTGTTATTTGCGCGTATACGCATCAGGTCTTCTAAAGATTTCGCTTCCGGCATAGAAATTTTCCTCCCTTTTCAATTTCTTCATTATTTTAACCACTCATTTTTGACTGTCATAAATTATGACACCCTAACAACTCAAAGTTTGGATCTGATTATATTTATACCTATCGGTCATTTTATAAATAAACATTTCTATATTTGGACAAGCCTGCAAATTAAACTCAAAATCTAATGCCTAATCGTCGATTCTTCGCATATCGAGCCGGTGCGCGAAAGCTCAGGATCTCTTTAGTGCTCTCCGACATCAGATTGACACTGATAGCGGGAGGGTCTTGTAAGTACCGGTAACCATTATTAATGTTTCGGGTAAATATATATAGAAGTATGCGCTTATACTTTACAAGCGACAAACATGTAATCCATCGGTTGACTTATGCTCTGCACGCTGGATGTTGCTGACCACCTATTGGCAGTCAGCTATGTCCATGCTCGATTCACAGTCGACAACAGGAGGGAAGATTAGCATCATGGGGGATGACACTATTTCGGCAAAAGACCTGGCAAAACTTATAGAAACTCTGGCAGATATCATACAACAGATAGGATCACTAGAAGAGCTTGAAGGTTGGTTAAGATCGCAACATTATATCAAGTCTATCAGAACGGCGGACTACCTTATCAAGACCAATCCACCACGCAAGGAATTATTGGTTACCTTCAAGATGGATAATGGCTCGACAGTCACAAAGGTCATAGATATAATTCTTTACCCAAATCAAACCCTAGGTCTGGCTGAAGTGCATGAACCGTAGTCCTACAGCAAGACAATCTATGAGAAAATCCAATTAGATTTTTGGCTTAAGAATCTAGTAATTCAATTCAATTATGTTTGAAAATGGCAAGCCCTGTATCAATTTCTTCGATTGATCAGGTAAGAACCCTTTATTCAACATAATAATTTGAGTTTGAGCGACATATTTATATATTAAAAAGAACACCTATTTGTTAGGTGGGATTTAGAGCAGGATTTATTTCTCACTTAAATAAAAGTGGTGGTTTAAATGTCTGATAAAAAAAATGATTTAATTAAAAAATTGAACAGCTTTGAAGCAGATCAACTATTGGAGGAATTAAGGTCTCGTCGAAAGAAAGTAAAATCTAGCGGACCTTTTCAAGATGCTGATTCAGCTACGATAGCTAAAGTATTGAAAGATAAGCAAAAGGCAATATATGGGGTAGACGATAGAAAAGATTTATTCCTAGTTGACGATCAAGGAATTCTCAATGATGCCGATTGCGTGGTAAGTTTATTTCAGAATAGAGATGTTGTGGACAATGGTAATGGTACATCTACACTTGCAGTAAAAAATTTTGGTACAGAATATAACTTATGCAATAATGAACGTTTTAGAGAGCAACCAACCGGAGCCTTTTGTTCTGGTTTTCTGGTAGCTCCAGACCTTGTAGCTACTGCAGGACATTGTGTCAATCCAAGCAACGTAACTAATATACTATTTGTCTTTGGGTTTAGAATGGTAGATAAAACAAAACCACAGACTATTATCGATAACAATGAAATCTATCGAGGTAAAAACATAACAGATCGAAAAGAAACCGCCGGTGCTGATTGGGCACTTGTCAAATTGGAGAGAGCAGTAACAAATCATACGATTGCTGAGGTTAGAAGAACAGGGATAATACAGGATAATCAAGCTGTCCATGTAATCGGGCATCCATGTGGACTTCCTACTAAATTTGCAGGTGGAGCGAAAGTTCGTGATAACACACCCAATGAATTTTTTGTTGCGAATTTAGATACTTATGGAGGCAATTCAGGTTCGCCAGTTTTCAATAGTGATACTCATCAGGTTGAAGGAATTTTAGTAAGAGGAGAAACAGATTTTGCTAGTTCTAACGGTTGCGACGTTTCTCTTGTATGTCCAAGTACAGGCTGTAGGGGTGAAGACTGCACAAAAACTACCGAATTTTCATCTTTATTTGGGCAAGAAAACGGGCCAGAAGTTATTTTGTTGAACACGACAATTTCATCCATGCTACCTGATAAAGACAGCATTAAAGAATATGTTATTAAAGGAATTGAAAGTGGTAAAAAACTCAGTATAAATTTAGAGGGACCAGAAGGCCAGGATTTTGATTTATATGTTAAATTCGGGTCACCGGCAAAGGTTGATGATTGGGATTCTCGCGGCTATACTTCTGCCCCGAATGAAGAGGTAACAATTGACCCAACCGAACAAGGAGATTATTACATCACAGTGCACTCTTTTGGTGGTCAAGGTAATTTTAATCTTAAAGCCAATACTATGTCAAGCTAAAATGATTAAATGAGGCTCCCAACCCTGAAGAGGGTATCCGACAATTACTGTAAGTAATAAAAATTAACAAAAATTTTTCTCCTTTTTCGATTTAAAACCTTAATAAGCCTTCTTTCTCTTAAGATTTGAACTCCAGAGTCGAAATTGAAGCGCTGGTCAAGAATGGCTCTAACCTTCCTGGGGTAGTAGCAACGCTGCTGCATCTTGGGCCACGTCAGTAAGTAGGTATCGCCACGATTTCTACGTACACGCACTCTAAGGAATTAGCGCCTCACTAAATGTCTGTTGAGCTTGTATTCTCCACACAAAATAACATTACTCCATTCAATCGGGCTGATATGCGCAAGTGGAGAAAAATCAATATCCTCTAGATCATGAACATGAATTGCGTTTTCGGGAAAAATTATTCTATATTGATAATAGAAAGTCAGATCAGATTATAGAGAGTTTTCTACACATAAATATCTTGCAACTAAGAACATCAAAGACAGCCTTGAAAAATTTTTTAAAATAATGATCGCAAATTTTATGACCTCCTATGTGTATAAGTTACTGAAATCGTGGTAATTTTGCTCTGCACATCCGGGTAGATTTATTGGACATTACTAATCTAATTTATGGACATATTTATGAAAACTGCTATTGAAGAAGCAAAAATCGGGCTACTTGAAGGCGGTATTCCAATAGGTTCGGTTCTTGTGAAAAACGGTAAAATCGTGGGTAAAGGGCATAACAGGCGCGTCCAGGAAAATGATCCTGTCATGCATGCGGAAATAGATTGCCTGCGAAAAGCCGGAAGAATTGGAAATTACGACGGAACGATACTATATTCCACATTGATGCCATGTTATCTTTGCGCCGGTGCAATTGTCCAGTTCGGAATAAAGAAAGTATTCGCTGGTGAATCAAGAACATTTGAAGGCGCAAAGGAATTCATGCAATCGCATGGGGTTGAGGTAATAGATCTTGACCTTGAAGAATGCAGGCAAATGATGACTGAATTCATTAAAAAGAACCCGCGTATATGGTCTGAGGATATTGGAAAACTTTGAAACTTTTCTAAAGAAGCTTTAAATTACCAGTTATCTTATCCAGTTCACCGACTTCAGCAGGCCCAATTCCCAGCACTGTAGTCGTTCCTGGAGGTACTTCGGTCAATCCCGCATCAGTGATCAATACGGCTGGAAGACCATGCCTCCTTGCAAGCTCCCTTAATTCAAAAAGTTCCTTCAATCCCGGAACTCGTAAGACCACTTTCTTCTGGCCTCCTTCTTTCCATGCATCACGGACTTTTTCACTTGTAAATTCGTATGTGGAAATTGAAGCATGGGCGACCTGGACCGCAAGTTTGCCTTTTGATAATTTCAGGTCATCGCGCACGATTATGCATTGTTTATAATCAGTCATAAAAAACACCACATGGTCATTGAAAAACCATGACCATGAGTCACCGGATCATCATACCTTTATCATCAAATTTCAATACATCTTTCTGATCTTCCCACTCTTTTCCCAGCCTCAGGGATTCTTCCATATCAAAATCTCCGACTCTTATATTATCGCCAGCTTTTATGATAGCCTCAAGAGGGATTGACATGATGCTTTCGGATTTTTTTATTATGATCCTTTTGCCATCAATTGCTATGCTTTCCCCGATATCAATATAATCCTGTTTAACGAATTTACCGATATACAAATGAGTCTTTAGCTGTCCGTTTTTTTCTAAATTCGGAGGGTTTTTCTTGAAAAAACCGGTGATCTTGGCAATAATAGACATTTACACCTTTTATTGTTTATTCTTGAATAAATACTATTGGAACAATAATTGATATAAATCCTGTGTTAGGCACAAATTTTATATGTAACGTT
Organism: Candidatus Methanoperedens sp.; assembly: GCA_049301735.1. Classification (GTDB taxonomy): domain Archaea; phylum Halobacteriota; class Methanosarcinia; order Methanosarcinales; family Methanoperedenaceae; genus Methanoperedens. The sequence goes on along the minus strand of JBAQLI010000102.1, from coordinate 45,201 downwards.
GGGATTTATGAATCGTTAGAATGAAAAAACTGTATTGGTAAGTATTTGACTCCACATTTTCGATCAATATATGAAATATTCTGATAAAAACAAGCTTGAAGAATTGCTGTTGGAACAAGAAGAGAAATCCAGTTTATCTGAGAAATATCTCAGGACGATAATCGAATCATCTTTGTATGGAATAACTGTTGTGGATGAAAATGGCAAATTTGAGTTCGGAAACGATTCTTTTTTTAGAACAATCGGTTGGCGCAAGGAAGAAATTATCGGCCAATATTTCATGAAAATAATCCCTGATGACGCAAAAGAATTTGTAATGGGGCATTGGCAAGGTGTTCAAACCGACAGGGGAGGATTTCATGAGATCAAAATCAAAACGAGATATGATGAAATAAAATATCTGAATGTATCAAGCTCTTTTGTAGAGATCAAAGGTAAGAACAAAGTTGTTGCCATTGTTCATGATATCTCCGAAAATAAAAAACAGGAGATAAAGCTGAAAGAATCCGAGGAAAAATATCGTGACCTCTTTGAGAACGCCCAGGATGCCATGTACGTGGTCGATGATGAAGGTAATTTTTTGAAAATGAACAAGGTTGGACTTCAAACACTCGGATGTGTTAAAGAAGAAGTAATTGGTACCAATATTTCTAAATGGATCACACAAGAAAGTATAAAAACCGTTAATGAGCGCCGGAAAAAATGTCTTTCCGGAGAAAAGTTGGATCAGACAGATATCCTCGAGATCATGCGCAAGAATGGCGAGCACAGGTGGGTTGAGATAAAAATCAGGGAAATCAAAGAAGGTAAGAAAACAATTGAAATTCATGGTATAGCCAGGGATATTACTGAAAATAGACTATTAAAACAAGAACTTAAGAAATCCAATAAACAACAGAAGCTTCTTTGCTATCTGATTCAGGGTACGCGTGGAGGAAAGACCAGAGCATTGATCCTGAAACATCTTAATGACAGATCTTATAATGCGCATCAATTATCAACAGTTATGAGCATGGATTATAAAACTATCAGACACCATCTTGGTGTTTTAATTAAGAATGGAATAATAGGAAAAGGTAATAACGGATACCCTGATTTATATTTCATTTCAAAAAATATGGAAGAAGATTTAAACAAGTTTAATGAGCTTTGACAAAAAAAGCTAAATAAAACTATCATTGTAGGAAAAAATACCACCGCCCCCCAACCCGCCCATCTTTTTCTTATCTACAATGATTAGATTTTTTTATGTATTTAAATCACTTTTCCCAAACTTTACCCCAGCACGGGCATATTACTTTAACAAAAATATGAAGTTATTTCCAATATGGTTTCCTCAATTCAACATACGCATTGTGAGCCACAGTTGCTCCATTCGCCACGGCCACTACAACGAGCGCAAGATCAGAAGCGATATCTCCGACAGCATAAATCCCATCGATATTGGTCTTCTGGGTCTTATCAGTTTTAAGATATCCTCTATCATCCATTTCAAGACCAAGCTTCTTGAAAATCTCAGTGTTTGGAATCAGGCCCACAGCCAGCACGACCGAATCCACAACCTGCTGGATTAATTCATCTTCCTTCAGGTCTTTCATTATAACTTTTTCGACTTTATCAGTGCCCGAAATCTCAATGACTTCGGTGTTATACAGCACCTTGACTTTATCGATCGCTTTAAGACGCTCGATTTTATTCGGTACTGCCCTTAATTCATCATTCTTGCAGGCAATGGTAATAAGATCCGCTGTATCTGCAAGGCTTAGAGCTGCGTCCGCTGCTGAATTCCCGCCGCCTACTATTATGACGCGCTTCCCCTGGAAATTCTGGGGATTCCTGACATAATAATATACGCCCTTTTCATTCTTACTGAATTTCTCTTCACCCTTTATACCACCTGTCGCAGGAGAACTGCCAGTTGCAAGAACCAGGATCTTACCTCTGTATTCCCCGCTTTCTGCAATGACCTTCTTGTCTTGTGTAATCTCATTCACACGTTCTTTTTTCATTTCCACTTTCAGTTCCTTTGCTTCATTCATCCAGCTATTGACAAGGTCGGAACATGTTGATTTTTCACATAGTCCAGGGAAGTTCTCGATCATCTTGTTCGGGCATAACCATGACAGGATACCACCCCAGTTGGAAGCTTCAAATATCGCTGTCTTAAGTCCCCGATATGCACACAGGATCCCTGTGGTCAGCCCGCCCGGGCCCCCGCCCACGATGATCACGTCAAAATCATATTTTTCAGTTTCAAGCTTTGCCTTCTCCTCTTTTTTAGACATGTAATCCTTGATGGCTGCATGAAGCGCATCCGCTGCAAGGTTAGAACAGTGCATCTTGATAAGGGGCAAACCTCCAAGTTCCTCGGCAACCTGACCGCGTGTGATCTTAAGGGCTTCTTCAAGAGTTTTCCCGATAGCCATTTCCGTAATCATACTGCTTGTTGCAATAGCTGACCCGCAGCCGAAAGTTTTGAATTTCACATCCTTCAAAATATTATTCTCGACTTTGATCTGCATCTCCATCAAGTCCCCACAAACCGGATTTCCAACTCTTCCTATACCATCTGCATCCTTTATCTGCCCCACATTTCTCGGGTTCCTGAAATGATCCATTACCTTTTCTGAATATTCGAATTGTTCTTCCATAATTATTTCCTCGTATAAAGCGGTGACAATTCCCTCAATCTTGCAACGATCTTCGGGACTGATCCAATAACATGATCCACATCTTCTTCGGTGTTGCCGCGTCCAAGCGTAAGCAATAATGAGCCATGCGCTTCCTCATGCCTTAATCCCATTGCGATAAGAACATGCGATGGCTCAAGAGTTTTTGAAGAACAGGCCGATCCTGTGCTTGCTGTTATCCCCAGGTCATTAAGCTGTAATATGATGCTTTCACCTTCTATGAAGCTGAACCTGAAACTTGCATTATTGGGAAGCCTTTTTGTCCTGTGGCCTGTAAGATAGGTATATTCCAATTTAAGGATATTATCGATAAGCTTATCCCGCATTTTCATATTTCTTACGCTTTGTTCTAACATTTCTTTTTGTGCGATCTCGGCGGCTCTACCCATCCCGACAATACCCGGAATATTCTCGGAACCACTTCTCATCCCGAATTCCTGACCTCCGCCGAGCATGAAAGGAATAATTCTTACGCCCTGTTTGATATAAAGTGCTCCCGCACCTTTTGGACCACCAAGGTCATTTGAAGAAAGGGTCAAAAAATCGATAGGTTCATTTTCAACATCCACCGGAATCTTACCAACAGCAGAAGTCCCGTCAACATGGAACATTACCTTCGCATCAGTTGCGATCTGGCCAATTTCCCTTATCGGCTGTACTGTTCCAATTTCGCCGTTGGCATACATTATTGAAATCAGGATCGTTTTATCTGTTATGGCATTCTTTACCTGTTCGGGATTCAGGAGTCCGTCCTTATCAACAGGAAGATATGTGACATCAAATCCATTCCTTTGCAGGTCTTTTAAGGTATTCATCACTGACATATGCTCTATCGAAGTCGTGATTATATGATTTCCTTTATCCTTATAGCGCAAAGCTGCGCCGCGCAGTGCAAGATTGTTGGATTCTGTTGCACCAGACGTGAATATAATGCTCTTTGGATTTGGTGCGCCGATCAATTTCGCCACGCTGATCCGTGCGTTTTCCAGTTCCCTCCTGGCTTTTCGTCCCTGCGAGTGAAGGGATGATGGATTCCCGATCTCTGTTTGAAAAAACGGTATCATGGCTTCCAGCACGCGTTCATCTACGGGTGAAGCCGATCCGTAATCCATGTAAACCTGTTTCATATTGTCACTTTTGAACACTTCCATTGTATTTTCATAATTACCTCCTAAAACCACATAGTTCCATCAGCTTCAAGCACAAGGTCGTTAAGCGTAGCAGCTCCCACGACTTCGGCTGAAGGTATAAAATCACCAGTTTCAAGATTGATGAGCTGGCAGCTCTGCTCACAAACCATGAGTTTTACACCAGCTTTTATGGTCTGGTCCATTACTTCCTTAAGAGTAGGAAAAGAACCCATTTTTATTTTTTCAGCGTTTCCTTTTTTCACGACCGTAACTCCCATCCCGAGGAAATAGATTATAGGATCAATCCCCATCGCCTTTGCGGTCTGTGCAAGGATGAAAGGGGAATAAAGGCGCTCAGGTCTATCGATTCCGCTTGTCTGGACATATAAAAGGTTTGTCATTGTATCTCCCAATATGATTACCCAGTATGATATTAGGTTTTATAATAGATACACTTTTGCATTTTAAGAAATCTTTTTTTTGCTGTCAATCACATATACATTATCCTGCAATTCACGCTTTTTAGATTCAATTTCCGATTTAAGTGAATCAAGTTGCTTTCTTGACGTATCAAGTTCTTTTTCGGATGCCATAAGCTTATCCTGCAAAGTGGATAACACAACGTTTCGATCTTTTTCATCTTTAATTATCTTCATCTTTGAGATTTCGTCTTTTTTATATTCGATATCCTTAACGATCGCGTAATATTCCGTTTTCTTATCTCCAAGAGACGATGACGCATGTTGAATATGTGAAAGGATTTTATCAGTTTTCGGAAGATTCAATACCCCACCTTCAACGATTTTTTGTAATTCAATAAAGAACCCGGGGGGAACATCCACCGGACAAGATAAACATAAATTCAATGCATCCCGGTCTTCAGGTTTAAGGACAAGTCTGCCACTATCACTTAATTGTTTCAGCCTGTTGATAACTTTATTCAGTGGTGATATGATGCTGTTAATTTCAGATATTTTAATTTCAGCATCATTTTCAAGCAAAATCAGTTCATCTTTTGACCTGGTATATTGTATCCATGATTCATTCGCATACAGGAGGTTCAATGCTTCCTGTTTTTCTTCGATCTCTTTTTTCAATGAAACGATCTTTTGTTCGTTTTCTTTTATTGATCTTTCCATTTGCCCAATATCAAGAGTGATCTTCCTGATAACCAGCACAAGTTCCTGCGCTTTAGCGAGGGCATCAAGCACTTGCTTTCTTGAATTTATGGGTTCGATGAGATCATTAAGAAGCCTTCCAAGGGAATTAACGTCAGTTATAACATTTTTTGATTCCTCAAAATACACAAGTTTTGTATATTGATAGCTTTTCATCATATTCTCAAGGCATAATCCAAGGGTCTGGATTGCGCTTTCATGAAATGCCTCTATTGATTTGACGCCTTTTTCCCCGGGGATAGTTATATTCTCAAGAAGCATCCTCACCTGCTTTGCCATGTTATCCCTGTTACTTGAGGCGACCTTGACCATCTTTAGATGGAATCTTCCTTCAGGCTTTGCATTTTCAAGCTCGTCCGTGCTTTCTTTTATTTTCCGGAGTGTTTTTTCGATCCGGGGATAAAAAGAAGATGTCTCCTTTTCTATTTTTTCAGAAATTTGCCGGGATATCAACTCAAGCCATTCCGGAAGCTTATCCTGAGCTATTGATTCTCCGGCATTATCTTTTTTTCCAAAGAGCCTTTCTATCAGTTTCAACTTGAGTCCTTCATATTCCCGCTGAAATAACTATCATATGCACTCATATCAAAATGCCCGTGACCGCTCAGGTTGAATAGGATCGTCTTTTTTTCACGGTTCTTCTTACATTCGAGTGCCTTATCTATAGCGCATTTAATTGCATGTGATGATTCAGGCGCAGGAACTATACCTTCACTTCTTGCGAACGTAACTGCAGCTTCAAATACCTCTTTCTGGTGATATGCAACAGCATCTATAAGTTTATCGGCATATAACTGGCTCACGATCGGGGAATCTCCATGGTATCGCAGTCCTCCTGCGTGGATAGATGGAGGTATATATTCATGTCCCATCGTGTACATTTTCAAAAGCGGTGTAAGTCCGGCTGTGTCTCCAAAGTCATACCTGAATTCTCCTTTTGTAAGGCTTGGACATGCGGTAGGTTCAACCCCTATCACTTTTACGTCATGTTTACCTGATATCTTATCACTGAGGAATGGGAAACTAATGCCTGCAAAATTACTTCCGCCGCCAACGCTTCCGATTATATAATCCGGATATTCTTCAACCAGGGCAAGTTGTTCTTTGGCTTCCAGGCCTATTACTGTCTGGTGAAGCATTACATGGTTCAAAACACTTCCAAGTGAATAATGTGTATCTTCATGGCTTGCAGCATCCTCAATAGCTTCACTTATTGCGATCCCAAGACTGCCTGGTGATCCGGGATCTTTAGACAATATTTTTTTTCCTGAATTTGTATGGTTGCTTGGAGATGCGATAACATCAGCCCCCCAGAGATGCATTAGAGATCTGCGGTATGGTTTTTGCGTGAAACTTACTTTTACCATATACACAGTGCATTTAAGGCCAAAATATGTAGTTGCAAGCGCGAGTGCACAACCCCACTGTCCTGCGCCGGTTTCAGTAGCCAGTCTTTGCGTTCCCTCTTTCATATTATAATATGCCTGGGCTATTGCAGTATTGGGTTTATGGCTGCCTGCCGGGCTTACACCTTCATATTTATAATAGATATTTGCCGGAGTTTTTAGCGCTGCTTCAAGACGATGAGCCCTGTAGAGGGGAGAAGGGCGCCATAATGCATAGATATCCCTGATTTCATCCGGAATGGGAATAAATCTATCCTGGCTGACTTCCTGTTTGATCAGTTCCATAGGGAAGAGTGGCGATAGGTCTTTCGGACCTATTGGTTCTCTCGTTCCTGGATTTAGGGGCGGGGAAACAGGGGTAGGCATATCTGGAAGAATGTTATACCATTTCCCGGGAATATCATTTTCATCTAGAAGTATTTTAGTTTTTTGCATGGAAATAACTCCAGAACTACTATTTACCCAGGGTATATTAAGATTATATAAATAAAAATCTCAATTCATAAATATATAACAAAATATAAATTTTATTTCTTGATCAATCTCTCTTTAATGAAATAAATACTGATCGCGAGCACTGACACCGCAAAAAAAGCATCAAATATGGGCTTATATTTGTATTCAATGAAGTTCCCTATGAGCATATTTATGGCGTTATACAGATTGAAAACAGCTATCAAAGCGAATAACATTGCTATTAAAAATATTCCCAGATAAAAATAATCCTCGATTTTTTCCCTGTTGACCATTTCATGACCTCCTTCTTAATATAAATACAACTAAAAGAGCTGATATTGCTGCAAATATTTCAAATCCCGGCTCTTGTGGCGGTTGTGTTGGGACCTCTCCCTGTTGATATCCTCCGGAATCCTGTCTCATTGCTGATGGTGCTGGTGCCCCGGCTTCCCGGACGAACTTTGAGACCTCAATATTCATTTTCGTCTCAACGCTTTCCTTGGGAACTGTCTTTGTTGGTGCAAGAAGCACAGGCTTTTCCCATGTGTTTATCATGGTATCTCCTCGCCACAGCTCCACCACTACCATATAATTATATTCATCAGGAACAACAAGCTGCACGCTTCTGACTACCGTAGTCTCATTCACGATCGCGCCTGTTTCAGCATTTGTTTTATCTGCAATAAGGTTAGATGTTGCCTCTCTTGCTTTGACTGTCATTTTAAGGTTCTCGGAAACATCCGGACCTTTATTTTCAAGGTAAATATCGGATTTTATTGAAACCTTTCCGGCCGATACGCCGCCAACCGTGAAATCGATATTATTCAGCGTGACCCCGCTGCGCTTTGACTCAGGTGTTAATGCGTTCAATCCCCGGATATTGACTGTGCCGCTATCGCGAATGCTTCCATTATCAAAAAGAAGGATATTCAATTCGTACCCGCCATTTCTTTCCACATTAAGGTTCGTTGAAACAGGTAGCGTTTTTTCTGAATCGGAGTCTGTTTCGGGTATTGGCGCAGAAACCTGGGTCTCAAGAAGCCTTGTGTCACTGTTTATAGCCCTTATTAACATTGATGCGTTCCGGGTCTTGCCTCCGTTATGATTTATGTATGCAGTGACATTCACTTCTATCCGTGCGCTTGTCACTTCGACTGGCTTGACATCAACCTCGCGGATGGAAACAGATGAAGGAGGAATCCAGGGTGGAGTCTCTTTTTGAAGAACATCTTTATTAATCTGGACAATGGCAAATGATAAGATCACAACGGATGCCAATATTATTGTGAGAATGTAACCTGGTTTCATAATCCCGTTCATTAAACAATTACTTATCATATATACTTTGCCACTGAACATATTCAGTATTCGGCAAATACTTCCGAAAATATGGATTTGATCTTTCTAAAAAGCTAATTCTATTAAAACAGGAGTTTTTATTATTTCGATATTATTCCCTTCAATATAGAGCTTCTCTATTTCCTTGCCGGTAAAACCGGCTTTTAATAATTTCGCTCTCTCTTGTGAAGTTTCTAACATTCCAATCACCTATCTAACAAATATTATATCTATCTATTATATAGTAATCAAAATGTATTTTTCAGCATATATAGATGACTTGAAATTTTATGCTCAAAATAATTGTTATCATTATGTTGAGATTATGTGAACCACTCTGGGCTAAAGCCACGGAGCGTCCCGCTGCATCGACCCTCTATTGAGTAGTCCTTGACGGGCGTTAATTCCGGTAGTTCCTACCGTACTTGGTCTATTTTTGATCAATATCGCAGATACCCGATCACGTTTCATTACAAGACCACATTGAGGACATGAATGTATCCTCATTGACAGGTCTTTCGGTACAGGATATCCACAGATACAGGTCTGTGATGTTCCAGCCGGATTAACGAACTCCACTACTTTTCCGGCACATTCTGCCTTGAATTTCGTGAAATTCATCAACTGATTCCAGCCAGCATCGGATATTGATTTGGCAAGATGATGATTCCGAACCATGTTCTTGATCTGCAAATCCTCAAACTTGATGAGGTCATAATTATTGACAAGCATTCTTGACATTTTATGAGCAAAATCTGTTCTTTGATTCCTGATTTTTCTATGGGTTTTTGAAACAATGATTCGCTGTTTATTCCTTTTCCCTGACCCTTTCCTTTTCCGGCTTAACCGCTTCTGTTCCAGTGTCAGTTTTCCTTCCGATTTTCGCAGGAATTTTGGCGGTTCAATCTCTTCCCCGCTGCTCAGGGTTATCAGTGAAATTAACCCGGCATCAATTCCTGTTTTAGTCTTGATCTTGACCGGAGGACGATCTTCAATTTCACATGAAAATGAAACATACCACTGATCAATATCTTTTTTGATTGTACAGGTCTTGATTTTGCCTTCAATCTCTCTATGCTGGATTATCTTGATATTCCCTATTTTCGAGAGGTTGAGTTTTCCATCTTCAAGTCCAAAACCTGATTGGGGATACGTGAAACTGTTGTACCTGTTCCTTCCCTGAAACCGTGGATAGCCAAAGCCATTAAAGAAATTCTTGAAACTCTTATCGACTCTTTTTATCACATCTTGAAGTACCTGAGAATAGACATCTTTCTGAAATGATGTTTTTGTGACTGCCAATTCTCTTTTCTGTTCGTAATAGTTAACCCATTCGGGTTTGCCCCACGGAAATACATCAAAATCCTTTTTCAATCTGTTAAGCTCAGCCTGTCGTTTTCGTTCTTCAAGACAATCGTTATAAAGATGTCTGCAAGTAGCAAGAGTCCTGTTCAATTTAACCTCTTGATTCTTGTTTGGATAGATTCGGAACTTGCAGGATTTTTTCATTTAGCGATTGCATTCGTTTCATGATAGATATTACTGATGTTAGTAGTGTGAAAGTATTATTTCAAGGGGTCTGATTCATCTGCGCCTTGAAAGGCGCAGGGTTCTCTACCCCTTGACCCGAGTTTCTAAAATTGAAGAAGCGTTCTCTGGAAAGGATCTTCAACCACACCCGTTAACACCTGGTAATGTTTCTTTATCCGCTTCATCAGGTGCGCCCTGAAATCAGGATTGGGAAAAAGATATGCAGGATCCTTAATAACCATCATGGTATTAAGATCAAATAATCCTATATCTTTTATGTCAAATATTGCTTTTGAGAAGTGTTTTGCAGCCAGATAAAAATATTCACATGTATCACGATATGTTTCAAGGTATGAAAGGGCAAGTTTCGGATTAACTACACCATTCCATTCCTTGATCTCGATTCCTACAATATAAAATCTTTCGGATTTTTTGTAGACTGCAATTATATCCGCGAGGTTGCATACGCTTTTTCGGCAGACAAAGGGCTTGATGTGTATCTCAGGTGTATGAAAAACAGGTACGCCCCGGTCTGTAATGGAGTTGACGATCTCATGGGAGTTGATTGTCATACCGAAGTGAGAGAACATCATTATATCCCAGCATGGGTTCATTAAATAAATAGGTAATTTTGTATGGTTTTATAATCTTCTGATAATTGCACATAGCATAAGCTAAAAATTCGGATGTTATAATGTATTGTTTTTGTTTTAACAAATTTTTGTACCATAACCTAATCGATTATGCCAAATGTCTTAAAAGAGTGCCATAGTAAGCCTAAAAAATCAATAAGCAAAATGAAAATTAAATATAAATTTGATACTTTTCAAGCCTAAGGATGGAGATTTTTATGAATAATAAAATATTTCTAATATTTCAATTAAACCTCAGCATTTTTATTTTTCCACTTATAGAAAAGTATAAAGGTGTTTAACAATATAAAAAATTGACTATGGATTTAATTAAAGCTGAATTGGATAGTTTATTTAACAGGGTCCCAATTTTGGGGAGCGTTTGGAAAGGAATAATGGATGCATTAATTAACAAACATTTGAAAAAACCGACATCTAATCTAAACGACTTTCAAGAAAAAATGAAGGGATTTGATTTATATACATTGAAAAATCTTCAAAAAATAGTTGAGTTGAGGTTCGCATATAAAATGCAAATTATCACCATTGGTGTGCTTTTATTAAGTATAGGCATATCTTTCTTATTATCTGGATACACTTTAACTCCCAAATTGATATCAATATCTTTTTATGACAAATATATTTTTTATCTTATTGGAACAATTATATTTATTGTGGGAATTGTTCTTTGTGTCGTATCATTTATAAATTTTCAAATATGTGAATCAATTATCGAAACATCCGAAATAGAAATTGAAAGAAAAATAAAAGAAAACGATGAAAAATGTCCACGCTAATTAGTTTACATTTTATAATTTAGATATAGATATATTTTTTATATCTTAATTAAGTTTATTTTTCAAATTTTTAACATATTTCAATCCCCCGATACTTATTTAATAAAAGTATTGTGTGAGGGAAGTGAAAGTACTTCAATTGTAGCAAGATTCTTAATTTTTTGTAAATATTAGCCGCAGATAAACGATTGTGGGGTATATATTGTGATGGAACGCGGATTGCACGGATGGCGCGGATGTGCGCGGAAAAGGTATCCATGAAAATCCGCCAAATCCGTGTGCTATACAGCGCAATTATGTATATGCGGTTTGTTTTTTTTACAATATGCGATTAATTCGGAATCTGACTATAACTTAACATGATTGAATAAGGGCAATTTTTATATCAAATAAAATTGATTTAACACAACTTTATTTAAGTTGATCAGATATGCTTTATCCACCAGGAACCCCTACGCAGCCGGAAATAATTGCAATTGCTTTATCAAAGCTCAATATCAAATCCACCGATGTATTTGCGGATGTAGGTTGTGGCAGCGGTTCTGTCTCAATAGCTGCTTCCGGATTAGCAAAACATGTACTTGCAATTGACAACAGGGATGATGCTATTAATGCAACATCAGAAAATATTAAAGAATGCAACATAAAAAATATCTCATTATTAAAAGGAGACGCCATTATACTGCTTCCCGATATTGATATGGACTGCGCGTTCATCGGTGGAAGCAAAAATATCACACGGGTTCTGGAAATATTGATCAAAAAGAAAAAAAAGCCGAAAATGCGGTTCGTTGTGAGCGCCGTTAAGGTTGAAACAGTTGCTATTGCCATGGAAATTATGAAAAAAAATAATGTTTTTAAGGAATTGTTACAGATACAAATATCAAGGGGAAATGAGCTTGCAGGAGGTACTATGTTCAAACCTGAAAATCCGATTTTTCTGGTAGTTGGTGGTGGAGCATAATGTTGATCGGTATCGGTCTTGGTCCCGGAAATCCGGATCTGCTTACTCTTGCTGCCATAAAAGCCCTGAAAGAAAGCAGGAAAGTTTTCGTACCCGGAAAACTCGCAGAAAAGCTTGTTTCGCCCTACGCTAAAGCCCGGATACTTGATTTTCCCATGATACAGGATAAGAAAGAGCTGTCAAAATTATGGGAAAAAAATGCAGGGATCGTAGCAGTTGAGGCAAAAAATAAAATGGTCTCATTTGCAGTCCTGGGCGATCCGAATGTATTTTCAACATTCTCACACCTTAAAAGGACGATAGAGGAAAAATATCCTGATATCGAGATTACAACGATTCCCGGCGTAAGTTCAATAACAGCCCAGGCAGCCCGCACAAATACCAGTATGGACAGCTCCTTTGTGGTAAGTGACGGTTCACCTGTCAATACAAAAATAATCCTGAAATCAAAGCATCCCGAAGATGTTAAGAAAACATTGATAGAAGAGGGTTTTAACGAATTTATTTTTGCCCGGCGCCTGTTCATGGAAAATGAATTGGTTACAGGTGAGATACCGCAGGCAGGGGACTATTTCAGCCTCATGGTAGCAAAGCGGGGAAAAACCCGGATAAATAATAAAAATACACATAAAGAAACAAGCAAAAATGATAAAACCAACAAAAAGATTATTTATTTTGTAGGAGCAGGCCCCGGAAATCCCAAATACATCACTGTCAGGGGACGCGAACTTCTGGAATCAGCAGACTTCGTCATGTATGCGGGTTCGCTTGTCAATCCTGTTGTTTTAAATTACGTGCATGGTGAGAAGCTTGATAGCTTCGGGATGAAACTGGAAGATATCGCTGATGTCCTTTCAAAGAAAGTGGATGAAGGAAAAAACGTTGTCAGGCTGCATAGTGGTGACCCTTCATTATATGGTGCGATCATTGAACAGATAGACTGCCTTAAAAAACGCGGGATAGATGTGGAGATCGTTCCAGGGGTAACATCGCTGTTTGCCGCCGCAGCTGCGCTAAAAACCCAGCTTACGATAAACGGCATTACAGAGACGCTTATTATCACAAGACCCGCGGGAACGACACTTGATAAAGACTCGATCAGGGAACTGTCACGCCATAATGCCACGATGGCAATTTATCTTGGGACGGATAAACTCAGGAAGATCATGCAAGAAGTGGAATATCCTGAAGAAACACCCGCTGCTGTTGTGTATCATGCCTCCTGGGATGATGAATTAGTGATACTTGGTACAGTTGGCGATATTGCAGATAAGGTCGAGGCAGAAAGGATCAATAGATCAGCAATGATAATTATTGGGAATGTCCTGATACCACACAATTTCAAGAGGTCTCATCTATATGGGTGAGCTTGCAATAATCGCTTTTTCACGGAATCTTGATATTGCGAAAAAAATAAAGGATTTTACTGGTGGAGATATAATAGAATACTCAAAAGATGCCTTCAAGCTTGCTTTTGAGGAATACAGGTTGATAATAGCCATTATGGCATCAGGTATTGCTGTAAGAAATATCGCTCCTCTTATTTGCGATAAATGGAAAGACCCGGCAGTTGTGGTCATTGATTCGGGACTGAACTTTGCAATTCCTATCCTTGGGGGTCACCATGGCGGAAATGAACTGGCAAAAAAACTTGCAGTTATGGGTTTGATCCCTGTGATAACGACAGCTACTGAAATCATGGGAAAAGAGTCCGTTGAGGGGATCGCAGATAATCTTGGTTGCAGGATAATAAACAGGGATTCAACGAAAAAAGTTAATCTGGCATTGCTGGAAAGTGAGCTTGAAGTTCTGGATATTAAAGGTCCAAAGATCGTAATTGTTGGAGACGATGTCAGTGTTCTTAAAAGAAAGGGGCTTGTTGTGGGAATAGGGGCAAACCGGGGAGTTAGCAAGTCGGAAGTTATTGGAGCAATAAATACAGCACTTCTGGAATTGGATGCAAGGATCGAGGATGTGAATTATTTTGCATCCGCAATGATAAAAGAAAATGAAAAAGGAATTATTGATGCTTCAGAAGCATTCGGAAAAGAGCTGAGATTCGTTTCACATGATGTCATTAATTCCATACATGCACCAACTCCATCCAGAGCAAAAAACCTGGGACTGAACGGGGTATGCGAACCGGCTGCACTTGCGCTTTCAGAGGAAAAGAAACTGTTACTAAAAAAGAGGATTTATGGAAATGTCACAATCGCAATCGCACGGTAAATTATACATCGTAGGCATAGGGCCTGGAGGAATCGGGCATCTTACGAAAAAGGCGGAAAGCGCCCTGCTTGAATCCGAATACATAATCGGGAATGGCACTTATCTTGACCAGATAGCTTTGATCATTAAAGACCAAAAGATCATACGAAGCGGAATGGGTGGCGAGGTTGAACGAGCAAGGTCGGCGGTAGAACTGGGAAAAAGCCATATTGTTTCAATTATCAGCGGCGGGGATGCAAATGTGTATGGGATGGCCGGGCTTGTATTGGAGGTAGCCCAGAAGACTGAAGAGATCGAAATTGAAGTCATACCCGGGGTAACTGCAATAACTGCCGCGGCTTCACTTCTTGGGGCGCCTCTAGTTAATGATTTTGCAGTAATAAGTTTAAGTGACCTCCTGACTCCCATTGAGATGATCAAGCTCCGCTTGAACAGCGCGGCAGAAGCTGACTTTGTGATAGCCATATACAATCCAAAAAGCAGGAACCGCAAGGAGAATTTTGCAAAGGCTATTGAGATCATCCGGAAATACAGGAATGAAAATACACCTGTGGGGATCGTAAAAAGCGCTACACGATCAGGTGAGACCGTTCTTGCAACAACACTTGGCAGGATAATGGAGTACAATGATATGATCGATATGAGTACGATCGTTCTTATTGGCAATAGTGAGTCAAGATTATGGAAAAACAGAATAATAACACCCCGTGGATACCAGAGGAAATATGAATATTGAATTTGGCGCGCGAACAAGGGAAGCTAAAGAGATCAACGAAAAAAGCTGGGGAATTGTGCAAAGTTTCGTAAAAGGAGATGCACCGCAGGACAGGATACGACAGCGCTGTGTGATAGCAACAGGTGACCTGGCATTTGCAGAACTCATGAGGTTTAACAATGATCCGGTAAATGCAGGAATAGATGCAATCAGGAATGGTGCCACAATATTTACAGATATCAGGATGGCTCAGGTGGGAATTACAAAGCAGGGGCATAAATGCGACGTCAGGTGTGTACTTGAACTTGATGAAGGAGCCGGTATTGCCAGGAATACAGGAGTAACAAGAACAAGCGCTGGCTTCATGGCGCTTGGAAAAGAACTCAATGACGCGATAATCGTTATTGGGAACGCACCTTCAGCAGCGCTCACTGTTTGCAGACTGATCGATGAGGGTCTTCACCCTGCACTTCTTGTGGCGACCCCTGTGGGTTTTGTGAATGCTGCCGAATCTAAGGAACTTGTAAGAACACTTGTTGTGCCATCCATCACATGCATCGGGACAAGAGGCGGGACACCGGTGGCTGTGGCTGTTGTTAATGAACTTGTGGAAATAGCATTTAGATAAAATCGATTGAATTATTTTCAAAAAATTACATGCTTATCATGTAAATGGTAAGAAACCTGGAAAAGGTTCAAATACACCTTAGACGTATAGTATAAGTTGACGAGCGGGTAACATTTTTTTACTAACCCCCACTCCCCAACCTGCTCGTCGTTTTTGTTATATCTTTTAGCAAACTTCAATATTATATCCAGACAATAGCTATCCATGAAGCTTGATGGGTCTTATGGTGAAGGGGGTGGCCAGATATTACGAACCGCTGTTGCGCTTTCTGCTGTTACGGGAAAGCATGTCGAAATAGAAAATATACGAAAGGGGAGACCAAAACCCGGGCTTTCTGCACAGCATGTTAAGGCAGTGGAAGAGCTGGCCAGAATATGCGGTGCACAGGTTTCAGGGTGTCGCCTCCAATCGACAAGGATCAGTTTCACACCTGGAAAGATAAATAGTGGAAATTATGACGTTGATATCGGTACTGCAGGCAGCATATCACTTTTTCTCCAGTGCCTTATGCCTGCACTTATGCATGCGGATGGTGCAATCAGGATAAAGATTATGGGTGGAACTGATGTCCAGTGGTCTCCTTCTACCGATTATATGAGATTTGTAACACTTTTTGCTCTGGGAAAGATGGAATATAAATGTGATATCAGTTTGATTAAAAGAGGCTATTATCCAAGGGGAGGAGGCAGCGTCTGCGCCATTATCAATCCATCGAACCTCAAGATTATGAATTTTGATTCGAACAAGTGTTCTATTATAGAAGGGATCTCCCATTCATCCGGTCTTCCATCCCACGTGGCACAAAGGCAGGCGGCTAGCGCTGAAAAGCTCCTGCATGAACAGGGCTACAAATCAAATATATCTATAGAAGTTAACGATCATCCTTCAACAGGAAGCGGCATTACCCTGTGGTGCGGCACCGCTGGCAGCGCTGCCCTTGGAAAACCGGGTCTGAAAGCAGAAAAAGTTGGCGTCATTGCAGCTGAGGCGTTGGTCAATGAATTGAGACAAGGTGCGGGTGTTGATGAATACCTCGCAGACCAGTTGATTCCCTATATGGCACTGGCCAAAGGCGGTTCTTTCACTACACGGATAATTTCCATGCACACAAAGACCAATATCTGGGTGACAGAGCAGTTCCTGCCTGTGAAATTCAAGATAGAAGAAATGGAAAAAGGATTATTCAAAGTCCGGATTTAATCCTGCATCACACTCAGGTACTGTGGCGGAATCTCATCAGCAAGCACAATATTCTCAGTAGCAGAAAGCATGGTCACTCCTTCTTCCTGTGCCAATTGTGCATTTACCACAAGTAAAACCGGGTCTTCCGTATGGATCTTTGCTACTTCTTTTGCTTTTTGCGCTGATGTACTCAGATGAACATACCTCTGCCTCATGGGCCTTATTCCTTTTTCAAGCAGTATATCCACCTCTTCCCTGCTTGCGCCGTAATACAGTTCCGGAAGGAGATTTTCATCATAATCAAGGTCAACATCCACGGAATGACCATATCGCGCCCTGATCTTTGTTCCTTTTATTTCATACCTGCCTTTCTCATCAGATTCGATTATCGAAAAAAGCTTTTCCTTGTTTGCCCATTTATACCGCGTTACCATGGCATCCACAAGTACATCAACACCTACCCAGCCGTGCTGATTCATTGCAAGCCCCAGGTCATCCGGGAAATGCCGCAGCGCACCTGAGATGAAACGGCCAAGCCGTTCGGTCTGCTCATCGTTAAGTATGAGTGTCCCTGCTTCACCGCATGCGCAAGTTTCGCCTCTAAAGAACCCGTGATTCTGGCATTTCTTGATCATATCTAGTGTGTATAGGAATCACTTTGTTATATATTTTGCCAAACAATGCCTTAGCTGTTCTTCAGGGCTTTTCTTATGTCCATATTGGCATTTTCAAGTTTAGGAACCTCTTTTGTGAGTTCGCTCATCTCCTGTTCCCTTTTTTTTGCAGCAGGAGACTTGCTTTTCTCATTGCAATCCTCGCACCTGTATCCGATCACTGCCAGTCTTTGTGAATAGACCGGATACCTTTTCCTGCCATAAAGCTCCGTTTTACAGCTAATGCATCTGTCCTGGTCGTTATTTTTCATCCTCTATCTTTTGACCTCTACGATTTTCATTGAATAACCTTTCCTGCATGATTCGAGAATATCACTTTCAACGTCAATGATTACAAATTTTTCACCGGTCTGCAGTCCGGATGGCCGGCAAATGAGATAATTTTCGCAATCCTGGTTATTGCATGGAGGCTGCTCAAAAACTATCTTTGAACCCTTTATCGCTTTTCTTGATTCAATGGCCATCCTGATAGGAGCTTCTATAACTTCCACTGCGGACACACCGGAATCATGCACAAAACATTCAAGCTTTGATGAATTCCGGATGTTTACGATTTTATATTTGCTTCCAGGATTAAGGCTCAGGCAAGTTTTACTGAGTTTACACGGTTGGCATTCTTTTGCTGCGCTTTTAAAAACAAATTCATTACCTACTTTTGCAAGCCTTGTTCCTATCAATGTTATTATTGTATCCGATTCTTCCATAAAATTTCACCTGATTATATTATCTATTATTATTTGATTGTAATTATCATATTATAGCTATGATTATATTATTATGATTTTATTATTGTGAGATTACTTTTGTAATTTTTGCAGCTTTTTCTGCTGCTTCCCGGGTTAATCCTGTGCCAAGTATAGTGTATCTCTCAGGACGGATATTATGGGCATGAAGGAGTGCTTTTATAATATACTCTTCCTCTATCCCCAGTTCGGAAGCATTTGTGGGTGCTCCAATTGTGTTAAGGGATGTCCTGATCTCCTGCCAGTTTCCTCCGTGAAGGTACATCATCATAATAGTTCCCACACCGCACTGTTCACCGTGAAGTGCGGGTTTTGGTGCAAGTTCATCAAGCGCATGGCTGAACTTGTGTTCAGAACCGCTTGCAGGACGCGAAGAGCCGGCTATACTCATAGCTACACCGCTTGCCACAAGCGCTTTCATTACAGTCCATGCTGATTCTTCAAGGCCGGGTTTTATCAGTTCTGCCGATTCAATAAGTATTTTTGCTGTAAGCTTTGATATGATGGATGCATATTCGCTGAATGGTTCGTCGCGAAGCCTGTGGGCGAGTTCCCAATCACGTACTGCCGTATAATTGGAAATGATGTCGGCACATCCTGATGCAAGTAAACGGTAAGGAGCCTGGGCAATAATAGATGTATCCGCAACGACACCAAGAGGGGTTTGTGCGGATTCGGAAACTGTTTTGTTATCCCGGATAATAGACGCTCTTGATGAGACGATACCATCATGGGATGCCGCAGTCGGAACACTGATGAAAGGGATATCAAGATGCATGGAAGCAAGCTTGGCAATGTCTATGGATTTTCCCCCGCCAACACCCAATAAAAAAGAAGCTTTGGCCTCGGTGGCAAGTCGTTCTACTTTTTGTACCTCAACAAGTGTGGGTTTTTCGACTATTGTAGTATCAACATTAAATCCTGAATCTTCAAGTGAGACTGCAACTGTTTTTCCTGCAGCATTGCGCGTTGTAGCTCCGGAAACTATCAGCGTGCTCCCAATAAGTTTAAGGTCTTTACAAACCTTACCTGTGTCATTGATCACACCATGACCTACAACCACATTCCTGGGCAGCTGCATCCATTTATTCTTGTAGTTTTCTTTAGTTTCTTTCATAAGGACTCAATATGAGTATAATAGATAGCGTCTGGCATTATATAGATAAGTATTACTTAAGCGGCATAATCAACGACACTTCTTATAATCCTGTGGATACGCTGACTTATGCAATCGTGCTTGGTATAAGCCTTTTTGGAGTCTTAAAGTTATTGGAAAAACTCAACGTGAAGATCGATAGCCGATTCATGATCTCAGTAACGCCCTATATTATTGCAGGTTGCGCTCTTCGCGTGCTGGAAGATTCAAAAGTATTCACTCCCCCATTGAAGTATCTCTTTATAACGCCTATAATCTATTTTTTCATGTTCGCGGTGACTGTAAGCATTCTTGCGATCGCAATTTATCTTGAGCGAAAAGGAAAGATCAGGGATTACCATACGTTTTTTGGATATACGGGTGCAGTATGGGCATTTTTAAATATCAGCGCGCTGATGGCAGTTGGCAGAATTGAGAATCCGTATCCTGCTGCTGTTATATTTATATTAGCCATATCGTCGACAGGAATTGTATATTTCATATCCCGCCAACTCAATTTCACGCTTCTTACGGATAAAGTCAATATATCAATTCTTTTTACCCATCTTCTTGATGCATCATCCACATTTATTGGCATGGACTGGCTCAATTATTATGAAAAGCATGTTGCTCCAACATTTTTTATTGACATTGCGAGCAATTTTACTGATCATCCTGCCCTGGTTATGTTCCCGCTTAAATTGCTGGTATTTATACCAGTTTTATATATGCTTGATAACAAATTAGAAGATGAAAAAGAAAAAAAGCTTATTGGTATTTTAAAACTGGCAATATTGGTGCTCGGGCTTTCACCAGCTGTCAGGAACACGCTCAGGATCCTTATGGGAGTATAAAATGGAAATGGAAAGAGAATTAAAATACATCAGGTCTTCATGGAAATTTGTATTAATAGTCACCGGCATCTTCATATTTTCGCTAATTGCAGGATTGCTGGTATCTTTGAAGGATCTCGGATTGTCGGAAAATTACCTTGAAATATTAAAGAATTCTTTTGGCTGGATAAAAACTTTTTCCCCAATCGAAATAATGCTTTTTATTTTCCTGAACAATGCAGTTAAAAGCCTATTTTCGATCGTTCTTGGCGCAGGTTTAGGAATAATCCCTATAATTTTCATAGGAGGAAATGGGATTATAATAGGTTTGATCGTAAATGAAGTGTCAAAGGAACAGGGGGTCATTTTTGTACTTGCTGCACTTTTGCCGCATGGTATTATAGAAGTTCCCATGGTATTGATCAGCGCTGGCCTCGGGCTTCGCCTTGGATATTCTATGTATATTTCCATGAAAGGAGAAAAGAGAGATATGAGATATGAGTTAACTGAGAGTTTACATGTATTTATGAAAATAATTATGCCTCTCCTGTTCGTTGCTGCAATCATCGAGACTTTTGTGACGCCGTTAGTTGTTTTGTGGGTTTCCGGCTAAAATCCTCATCATTCATAGTAGTTTCCATTATATTATATATCTCTGATAACTACCATGAATAATAGTTAATGATTTCGAAAGTTATATATACTTTTGATTTATATTATAAATAAAATTATGGTATTATATTCCTTTGATGGAAAGAATTTACATTTGATGGAGGAATTTAAAAAATGAATAATAATAAAACGGCATTAGGTATTGATGAAAATATAGAAGGTCTATTGTGTTATGTTCTGGGATTCATAACCGGAATACTATTTCTGGTTCTGGAAAAGGATAATAAATTTGTGAGATTCCATGCAATGCAATCAATAGCGACTTTTCTAATTATTTTTGTGATTTCAATGGTTATTGGATTTATTCCGGTCATCGGATGGTTGCTCTCTCCTTTAATTGGATTAGTGGCATTAATTCTCTGGTTATTATTGATGTTCAAGGCATACAAAGGAGAGAAATATAAACTGCCAATAGCAGGCGATTTTGCAGAACAGCAGGTCAGTAAATAATCCAACTTATCCGGCTTAATTTTTTTTAATGAAGGTCATCTTGTTGTCCTGAACAAGGCCCCTTATGAAGACAGGATATTTCTATCTCCTGCCCGAAAAGGTGGGTGGTTCACGGTATTATTCTTTTCCCAGGTACTTTGTAAGCCCATCTGCTGACACTATTTATATAAAATATTTCTTCATACCTGCTCTTTTCGATGAATTGTATATTTCCTTCCTGAACCTCACCATTTTCAAGTTTGAATCGCACATTGTCCCCGATAGTGTATTTCATATATTTCTCCTGCCAGTTAATCAAACCAGGCAAATTTACTTCCGCAATAGGTAATAATTAACATGCTCATATAAACTTTTTGGTTTTTATCGGAATTAGTGCTATCCTGTTATTACAATAATCAAAACTCAACCTTGAAATGTGTCTATTTGAGTACAAAATCAACATTGTATCCCTTTATTCCTGCATAACTATCTTAGTGCTACTTTATTCACACCACCTTATTTATGGATGCTACTTAATTTAGAAGAATGGAGCAAAACGATAATACATTTTACCAAATGGCTGGAGTGATAAATCAGGCAGGTTGGAGAGTGGGGATTTCATTTTTAATTAGCTTATGGTTTTTCCGGATATACTTTAAAAATTTACGCTGTTAAAATCTTAAATTGTACTGCTCACTTAACCGATAGCTTAAAGTACTTTATAGTAGAAAAGAGTACTCCCCTATCATCCGTAGGAGACAATAGTCGAATAACTACGGGAGGAATTATATTGGAACATGAAAAAGTATTAGAAGCTGTCAAGCAGGCTTTGGAAAAGTCTCCAGAGCGAAAATTTGCAGAAAGCGTTGATCTAGCTATCAACCTTAAAAATCTTGATATGAACCAGCCTACAAACAGGCTTGATGAAGAAATAATCCTGCCAAACGGCCTGGGAAGACCTATAAAGATCGCGGTATTTGCAAAAGGTGATACTGCCCAGAGGGCGAAAGCTGCTGGTGCAGATTATGTTTTTGATCCCGAAGAGATAAGTATTCTCGGAGAAGACAAAGCACGAACAAAAAATCTAGCAGAAGAAGTGAATTTCTTCATAGCAGAAGCAGCATACATGCCTGTGATCGGTAAAACCCTTGGCCAGGTGCTTGGTCCCAGGGGGAAAATGCCCATACCGTTGACCCCGGATAAGGATGTCGTTCAGGTAATAAACAAATCCAAGAACTCAATAAAAGTTAGGTCCAAGGATAAGATGACATTCCATATTACAGTGGGTAAAAAAGATATGGACCCTGTGAAATTATCCCAGAACATCGAGGCGATAATCAACCGTATTGAGCACAGGTACGAACGTGGCATGTATAACGTCAAATCGATCTATGTCAAATCCACAATGGGGCCGGCAATAAAGGTGGTATAAAATGTCAACTGAACTAGCACACCACAGTATTCATATCCCAAAATGGAAAAAAGATGAAATTGAGGATATAAAAAGACTTATAACGACTCATTCTTCAGTCGGTATTGTAGGAGTTACAGGAATTCCATCTAACCAGCTTCAACTGATGAGAAAGAGCCTGCGCGGTATTGCAGATCTCAAGATGTGCAGGAATTCTCTTATTGACCGTGCGCTTGCTGAATCATCCGATGAAGTTAAGCAGATAAACAAATATGTTGAAGACCAGACAGCGTTATTATTTACTAACGAGAATCCTTTCAAACTCTTTAAGATCCTGGATAAAGGAAAGACCTCTGCACCAATGAAAGCAGGAGGCGTCGCTCCAAAGGATATAGTAGTCGAGAAAGGACCAACTTCTTTCCCACCCGGCCCGATAGTCGGAGAATTGACTGGAGCAGGAATCCCGGCAGGCATAGAAGGAGGAAAAGTCGTAATCCGCCAGACAAAGACCGTGGCTAAAAAAGGCGATGTTGTTGATGCAAAACTTGCATCTATCCTTTCACGCCTTGAAATACACCCCATGGAATTGGGACTTGACCTTCGTGCTGTTTATGAAAATGGCATGATCTATGAATCAAAGATCTTGTCGGTTGATGAGACCACTTATACAAATAATCTGACGTTGGCAGTCCAACATGCATTCAATTTGTCAGTCAACTCAGCTTATCCGGCTAAAGCAACTATCAGCACACTGCTCACAAAGGCAGCATCGCAATCAAGGAATCTTGCAATAAATGCTGAAATCATGATGCCGGAAATCATCGATGTACTGCTTGGAAAAGCAAATGCGCAGATGATGTCTATTGCCAGATTGGCAATGGCAAAAGACGCTAACTCCGTCAGCAGCAAAATAAAGGAGAAGGTTGCAGCAGCACCCAAGTAAAGAAAAAAGAAAAAGAAACAAAAAAAAGATTTATAACGGGCTTTGGCCCGTTATTTGGTTAAATTCAATAAAAGGTGATTAAAATGGAATACGTATATGCAGCGCTATTATTACACAGCGCAGGAAAGAAAGTAACTGAAGAAGGAATAACCGCTGTTATCAAAGCAGCAGGTGTTGATGTTGATGCAGTAAGGGCAAAAGCACTCGTTTCAGCCCTTGATGGGGTCAATATCGAAGAGGCCATTGCAAAGGCAGCATTTGCAGCTCCGGCAGCAGCAGCAGCACCAGCAGCAGCATCAGCGGCAGCCCCGGCAGCAGCTGAAGCTCCAAAGGCAGATGAAAAATCCAAAGAGAAAGCTGAAGAAAGCGGAATGGAAGGCCTCGGCGCCTTGTTCGGTTAAGAAGAATTCATATTCTTCTTAAAATTTTTTTCTTTTTTGTTTATAAAAAATTAGAAAGGTAAATGCTCCTGCATCTACCCTAAATGGAATCCAATAAGGAAATTTCCATATTCATATCATTAAACGTAGTATCTATTGCAGATAGATTGCTTTCTGTCCCAAAAAGGTCATCAGGTGACGGTGAAACTGCCGGAGTTACAACTGCTCCGGGTGTAACTACTGCTTCACCAGGTGAAACCGATGTCTGGACAGGGGTTTGTCCGGCCTTGTTCTTATCAACACAACCTGAAGCTGAGGCTACAACCAACAATATTAAGATATAAATCCATTTCATATTTTTATTCTCCTTTACTTAGCAGTAAAATTAGTAGTAGCTTCACCGTTTATTTCCAGTTCGCCTTTCTCACTAACTCTTACATTTCCACGGGCAAGTTTCCTGAATTCTTTACCGAATTCTATCAATTGTTTGCCTGCCTCTTTCAATTTCTTGATCGTATCTCTTTGTAGTTCATTTGCCTTTTTAAGGAAATCTCTGGCATCTTTTTCATTCGTAACAGTGCCATCTGCAGCAAATCCGGAATGATTTCCAAACAAAGCCACGGTTTGGGCTTGAATGTCTTTTGCTTCTTTTACCTTGTTCTTGAATTCTGCTGCATCGGACTCAAGTTTTGTTGTATCTGTACCATTAGCTTTCAATTTTGCAATAGCATCATCCACTTTTGCTGAAACGTTATCTGCCTGGTTTATGAAATTTTCAACCCTGTGGTTTAGAACAACTCCCATGAAATAACGTGTTTCAAGATTTATCTTAGCTACAATTCCTGCCAGTTCTTTATGGGCAGCTCTAATTTCCTCGATAGTAGTTGCCTGGCTGACATTTCCTTTCAGTTGTTCAAGCTGTGCAGTATGTGCATCAATGATCTTTATCGCATCTGAGGCCAATATTCCTTTATTTTCAGGATTATCGAGCCTGTTCTTCATTACCTCGAGTTGTGCTTCGGTATGGTTTATTGCCTTGAGGATATATTCCCTGGCCTTTTCCATCAATTCTTCTTTTGACCTGTTATCTGATTTATTGCTTAGGTTATTAAATCTCTTGTTAGCATTCTCAAAGAGCTTTTTTGCTTCTTCGAATTGCTTTCTTGTATTGTCGAACCTTTCCTTTTGTATCTGATATTGTTCTTTGGTTTTTTCATACTGTTCTCTGGCCGTTTCCTGTGCTGCAACAATTCCTGAGAATAAGCTCAGGATGAACAGCGCCATGATCAGGGGTGTTAATACCCTGAATATATTTGTGGGTTTCATGTTTTTCCTCCTTCTATATTTCAACCGCATTCGCGATTGCATACCCAATACTATAATGGCAGATTACATAAATATACTTTTATGTGATTAAAAAATTAAGTTTTTTTATGATTGATAATTCTTTACAAAACATTATAAACGCTTTTTTGGCTTTATAATAAACTATATATACTATATTTTGAAATTAGAATATGTGTTCATGAAAAGAAGAATTATTTTAGTAATAATTCTAATAACCATCCTGATCTCTAGCGCCCAGGCAGCAAAGGTATACGGTAGTATATATGAATGGTCAGAACTTGATAAGCCCCTTAAGAATGCGATAGTGGAAATAGAAGAAAATTCCACCAGGGTGCAATACAAAGTTTCCGGAAATGGAACCTATTTTTTTGATATTTCACCTGGAAGTTATGATATCAAAGCCAAATATTATTACAATAATATCCTGGAATTATCCGGTGAAGAGAAACTCCGGATAAACAATCCTGATG
Source organism: Candidatus Methanoperedens sp. (assembly GCA_049301735.1). Taxonomy (GTDB): domain Archaea; phylum Halobacteriota; class Methanosarcinia; order Methanosarcinales; family Methanoperedenaceae; genus Methanoperedens. The sequence continues at coordinate 19,289 of JBAQLI010000102.1, read as the reverse complement.
ATTCAAAGAACCTTGATCTTATTCTGTTTCCACCTATTGATTCAGATTATGAGTATCTCGGGAATATAAACCTGACCGGGGAATTAGACACAAAACAGGCGGATTACACAAATAATATCATAATTTTTCTCGTTGCTTTAATTATTGTTTCGGTTATTATTATCTTTATATGGATATGGAAGAAGAAAAGGAAGCCAGCCGTTACAATAATCGATGAACCTGTCCCTTTACCTCCCGAAAAGCTAGAGGGAAAAGAAGAAAGTAACCGGATCGAGCTTCCTGATGACCTCAAGGAACTATATGATATAATATTGAAAAAAGGCGGAAGAATAACCCAAAAGGACTTGAGAAAAGAAGTGATATATGGTGAAGCAAAGGTCAGCCTCATGATCGCCGACCTTGAGGACAGGGGTCTGATCAAAAAGATCAAGAAAGGACGTTCGAACATAATAATTGCTGAAAACATAAAATAGACACAAATTTTTATGTTTAAAAACGCAACATTCATGGACTCTTAAAACTTACAGATGAATATGATAGAACGGAAGGAAATAACCGAAGTACTATGCGAATACGATATCAGTGAAACTACGATAGGTGTACTGGCATCACATTCGGCACTGGACGTATGCGATGGAGCAGTAGAAGAGGGTTTCAGGACATATGCAGTATGTGAGAAAGGACGGGAAAAAACCTACACACAATATTTTAAGGCCCAGAGAATAAATGGCAATCTCATTCGGGGAATAGTTGACAGCGCTGATGTTTATTCTAAATTCAATGAGATAATGAAGCCACAGAACCAGAAAAAGATGACGGAGAAAAATACGATTTTTATTCCCAACCGCTCTTTTACATCGTATTGCGGGATAGATGAAATTGAAAATAGTTTCAAGGTTCCAATGTTCGGAAGCCGAAACCTTCTCAGGAGCGAAGAGCGGGGAGAGGAACGGGATTATTACTGGCTTCTTGAAAAAGCAGGACTTCCGTACCCTGAGAAAATAGCAAGTCCTGAAGATATCGACAGCCTTGTTATGGTGAAATTACCTCATGCTGTTAAGAAACTGGAACGAGGTTTCTTCACTGCAGCATCTTTTGATGAATACAAGAAAAAATCAGAGGCCTTCCTGAAACAGGGGATAATCACAAAAGAAGCGCTAAAAAGCGCCCGGATCGAGAGATATGTCATCGGGCCTGTATTTAACCTTGATATGTTCTATTCACCACTTGAAGAAAAGATGAGCAAGGTAGAGCTTCTCGGTATTGATTGGCGGTTCGAAACAAGTCTTGACGGGCACGTTCGGCTTCCTGCTCCCCAGCAGATCGCGTTGAACGAAAGCCAGCTTACTCCCGAATATACAGTATGCGGCCATAATTCCGCGACCTTACGTGAATCTTTACTGGAGGATGCATTTGAACTTGCACAGAAATATGTCAAAGCAACCCAGAAATATTATGAACCAGGGATCATTGGACCGTTCTGTCTTCAGACATGCGTTGACAAAGACCTGAATTTCTATGTTTATGATGTGGCGCCACGTGTTGGCGGAGGGACAAATGTTCATGTTTCGGTAGGGCATCCGTATGGTAACACGCTCTGGCGCAAACCTATGAGCACGGGAAGGCGAATGGCAATGGAAATAAGAAAGGCGATCGAACAGGAAAGAATAGAAGAAATTGTGACATGATTTAGAAAGATATGAACAACATTAAATCCATAATACTTGCAGGGGGTTCGGGCACACGCCTGTGGCCTTTGAGCAGGGAGCAATATCCCAAGCAATTCTTAAAACTTGAAAATACATCGCTTTTCCAGAAAACTGTGTTGCGGTGCCTTAAGTTATCTGATCCTTCCGGGATATTTGTTGTTACAAATGAAAACCAGAAATTTTTTGTTTCAGGACAAATGGAAGAACTCAGGATTGAAGTTCCAAAGAAAAACATATTGATCGAACCACAGGGAAAGAATACACTTCCGGCAATATGTTTAGGTATGAATGAGATAAAAAAGCAGTATGGCAAGTGTGCTGTAGGCGTTTTCCCCTCTGATCATCTACTTGACATAGAAGCTATCGATAAAATAAAAAGTGCAGAAAAATTGTGTTCTAAATATCTTGTGACTTTCGGAATCACACCTTCTTCTCCTCATACGGACTATGGTTACATAAAACCGGGGAAAAATTTTGAAACCGGTTCTAAAGTTCTTGAATTCAGGGAAAAACCCGGATTAGAGGCTGCAAAAAAATACATACAGGAAAAATGTCTCTGGAACAGTGGCATGTTCATGTTCGGAACCGGAGTCTTTTTCAAGGAACTTAAAATACATGCGCCAGACATTATATCAGCCTTCACAAATGGAAAGAATATCAAACAAATTTACAGTGAACTTCCATCCATTTCGATTGACTACGGCATAATGGAAAAATCAGATAAAGTGGCTGTTGTAAGGCTTGAATATAAATGGAGCGACCTTGGTGACTTTGATTCGATATTCCAGGAAACGGGCAAGAATGAATTAGGAAATGCGGTTTATAATTGTGATGATATGTCTTTGAATTCCAGGGGAAATCTCATATATTCTAAGAAAGATAAGATCGTATCACTCATAGATGTAAGTGATATGGTCGTGGTAGATACAGCTGATGCCCTTCTTGTTTCCCCCAGAAAATCATGCCAGAAAGTCAAGGAGATCGTGACATCACTTAAGAAACAGAATAATGATAAAGCATTATTCCACCTGACGGTGTACAGGCCATGGGGTTCATACACGATATTGGAAGAGTCAGAAGTACATAAGATCAAGAATATTACAGTAACACCTGGTAAAAAACTCAGTCTTCAGCTTCACAATCACAGGAGCGAACACTGGGTAGTTGTCACAGGAATGGCATGGATCCGGGTTGATGATAAGGAATTTTATTTACGCAAGGGAGAAAGCACTTTCATCAAAGCCGGGATCAAACACAGATTATCAAATCCCGGAACAATACCGCTTGAAATTATCGAAGTTCAGCTTGGTGATTATGTGGGTGAAGACGATATTGAAAGATTTGAGGATGATTTCGGAAGGGTCAAAGAATAAGGAACATAAAAATTGTGACAAAAATGTGGTTATCTTACCACGACACCACTCTATCATATTCAAATAGCATCTGAGCTATTCTCTTAAAATCCACACATTCATGCTTCGTGACCCCTCTTGCCCTGGCATCAGCTTCACAGGCATATACTTGAAGTTGAAGACCGGGATTCGCATAAACAGCATCATGCAAGAGAAGAACTGCTACCTCATGCTCCTTACTCTGGGATCTAACTATCTCAAGCGGGGTAGCATCGTTGGGATTTCTAATAATATGTAGTATCTTCATAATTTAGAATGGAATAACAATATCTGATTCATTAATTGTTCGGATTATCTCTTCACGTTCAACACAGTTTATATTTTCAAGTATCTCCTGAATCCCTCTTTTTTCCAATGAAGGTTTATCCGCAAGCATCTTGCATTTAAGCATGGAAAGCGCCCCGAATTCCCTTACAGGAGGAGGAATATTGATAATTTCTGGTTTTGCGCGGGTTGCTGTATAGACTCCGTCATCTATGAATATAACTGTGACCTTATCCTCCCGAAGCGTCAATCCCACGCTCATGCGCAGCGCCTCGGCATTCCTGCGTGTATTAAAAGGAAGGTTTCTTACAATTACAGCGATTTTCTTCATAATTCATCCAAAAGATATGAACCTGTCAACATCACTTGCAATACATGCATGGTCGTACTGGCTTCCGAATAATATACCATCCACTTTAGCGACTTTTCTTTGTTCTGCATTAAATGCGCAAATGGCTATTTCAATACCTTTGTCGGCCAATTCTGCAAATTCTTTTTTATTCACGTTATAAACGCCATCATACATCAGGAAAATAGAGACATCATGACCTTGCTCCCTCGCAGCTTTGCTTATTTCAATAACAGTGTTTGTATTCTCATTCTCAGGGCTTGTGGTCAGGAGTATCCCCAGTTTCATGCCTTTTTTATCCTTACTTTCCAGAAGTGATCGCCTGTTTGCTCAATACCCATTATTTTATGACCTTCATTTTTCAAACTTCGCGGGACATTCTCAACTGCAGGTGCATGGTCAAAAAACACGACCAGTTCCTCACCGCTTTCTACTTCTTCAAGTTTCAGTTTCGTTTTTACAAAGGTGTAAGGGCAAACCTCACCTTTAAGATCAAGTTCAATTGTCATATTATTTCACCATATTCTGCATGAATCCCCATATATCTCTTCCTGTATTGAGGTTATCTTTGGTACTTCACCGCAAATCGGACAGTTCTTGTTCCAGTGTATTGGAAGTTCAATAAAGGTCATGTTGAGCGCATCGTAGTAAATAAGGCGTCCCATGAGCAAGTCACCTATGCCGAGCAGGTATTTTATCACTTCAGTCGCCTGGATTACACCTATTATGCCCGGTAGAACACCAAGCACTCCCGCTTCCTGGCAGCTCGGCACCATTCCCGGCGGAGGCGCATACTCACAAAAGCATCTGTAGCATGGTCCCTTGTGTGGGATAATGGTTGTGACCTGTCCCTCGAACCTATATATGCTGCCGTGAGAGAGAGGTTTATTTGTGATAACGCATGCATCGTTAACGAGATACCTGGTCGCAAAATTATCAGAGCCGTCAACTATCATGTCATATTCTTTAAAAATATCGATAACATTATTAGCATTCAGCCGTTCAATATAGGTTTTTACTTCAATATCCGGATTGAGATTGTTGATGAATTGTTTTGCAGATTCAGCTTTAGGCTTTCCCACATTGCCGCCATGTATGACCTGTCTCTGGAGGTTGCTCAAATCCACGGTGTCATCATCGATAATACCAAGAGTCCCAATGCCTGCTGCTGCAAGATATTCAATTATTGGTGCGCCAAGACCCCCTGCACCTATGCATAATACCTTTGATGAAAGCAGTTTTTTTTGTCCTTTCCCACCTACTTCCGGTAATATGATATGACGCGAGTATCTTCTTATTTGTTCTTCATTGAATCCGCCTAACATTGTTTTATCACCATATTATTACTGTGAGTTCTATTTGAACCTATAAAGTATTACTGGCATAAATAATTTTTGGTAATTTTCTTATCGATAGGTTTATTCATTAATCAGATAAACTTTACATTTATGCAAAAACTGAATATATTTTTGATTGCTGCAACAGGATTGATGATCATTGTTTCAGGCTGCATGAATAATCAAGATGTTGAACAGAAGCAGAATTTAACACAAAATATCACCAATCCTTCGCCCAGATCAACTATAACGGCAGATGTAGGAACAGATCATGTTATATTAAGTCACATGGGTGGTGATGAAATACCTATGAGTAATTTTACCATAATTATCGAACAGGGGGATATATATTCGATTTATGAGAAATTGGGCAAGGCTAATGATAAATTTGCAAAAGGTGATATCCTTGATCTCACTCCGAATAACGTACTTTTAAATGATAAAATAATAAATGCCAAAATTTCAACCAACAGTTCGGGTGTTATAGGAAATGAAACAATTATCACACTTCTTTCGAATGGAAACAAATTTGCAAAAATTGTTTCAAGGTATGAATTTTTTGAACATTAAACTTTCTTCATCATCATAGCCCTTACCAGCCTTATTTCACCATCCGAGATATTATCCCCCAATCTTTCTTTTATTGGCTTTAAGGCCTCTCCTCCTGTTTCGGTTAAAGCGCTCAAGATCAATTCGACCTTTTCTTTCTTTATAAACTTCTCGATTTTGATATTTTCACCGGACAGTATCAATTTTTCGATATGGAGATATATAGTATTAAGGGATAAATTCCTTTTTAATGTGATCTCATCAAGATTCATACCCTGATCCAGCATTTCAAGGGTTATGGATTCACTTGATTGCTTTTTAACCTGATAGCCGCATGAATCCTGTTTTTCGCAAAATCTGCGAATCTCACTTATAAAAATGCCACCGTAACTTTCAAGTTTCTTATCTCCTACCCCGGTGATCTTCCTGAAATCCTCAGGAGTGCGTGGCTGACGCGACGCCATCATTTTCAGGCTTGCATCGTTAAAGATCATATAAGGAGGCTGGTTCTGGGAGTCTGCCAGGGTTTTCCGTAATATCCGGAGTTTCTCGAACAAACCATCATCGGCTATGTCCTGTGTGATCTTAGCTGGCTTTTCGATAGTCTGGGGTTTTACAAGGTATATTTTCTCATTTTTCACACCACTTTTTGACTGCGATAAAATATCCCGGCTTTTCTGGTTCAATTTAGCTTCAATTTCCTCCTTCGGCAAAAGACAGTTATCGCAGCTCTTGCAGTTATTTTCTTTGAAATCCTCTCCAAAATAACCCAGCAATAGTTTTCTTCTGCATAGATTTGTTTCAGAGAAATTTATAATGTCATTCAGTTTATTTTGTGCAATTTGTCTTTCCTTTTCATTAGACATCTGTTTTAGAAAATACTCGATTTTTTGCCGGTCGCCATAACTATAAAAAAGCACGCATTCACTCTTCAATCCATCCCTCCCTGCACGCCCTGTCTCCTGGTAGTATGCTTCAAGATTTTTGGGAAGGTCATGATGTATCACAAAACGGATATTGGGTTTATCAATGCCCATCCCGAAGGCGACTGTAGCCACAAGTACATCAACGTCATCTTTTATGAACTTTTCCTGGTTTTGACTCCTCTGGTTCGCAGATAAGCCCGCATGATATGGAAGCGCCCGAAATCCCGCACTTTTCAGGCCTTCCGTAATAGTTTCCACGTTTTTCCTGCTGTAACAGTATATTATGCCTGATTCACCCGGCTTTGTTCGCAGGATCTCCACGATCTGCCTGAATGCATCCTGCTTGGGTTTGACATAATAGATCAAATTCTCCCTGTTAAAGCTGGCAAGATATCTTTTGCAATCGGAAAGGGCAAGCTGGGTGGTGATATCATCCCTTACTTTCGGGGTAGCGGTAGCAGTTAGCGCTATGATCGGAACATCAGGAAAATATTGCCTTATTTGTTTTAACTGCCTGTATTCCGGCCTGAAATCATGTCCCCATTCTGATATACAGTGGGCTTCATCAATAGCGAACAGGCTTATGTTAAGCCCCTTCAGGAAGGAAAGAAATGATGGTACGGTAAATCTTTCCGGAGCAATGTACAATAACCTGATATTGTTCTGTAAAAGCGCGGATTTTATTTTTATAATATCCTGATAACTCTGTGAACTATTTATGAATTCAGCAGGGATGCCATTCATTCTCATGCTGTCCACCTGGTTCTTCATCAGTGAAATAAGGGGTGAGATAACTATCGTCAGTCCTTTAAAAAGCAGTGAAGGATACTGATAGCACAGTGACTTTCCCCCGCCTGTGGGCATCAGCACAAGTACGTCATTTCCTTTCAGGACATCAAGGATTATATCCTTTTGAAGCTGGCGGAATTCAGGGTATCCGAAATACCTCCTGAGTATGTCATAATCGATAACAGGGTTCGTTCCATTAGAACCTGTATCGATTTTTTTCTGATCTTCAAAGGTTCTCAATTTCGGGCACAGGTCAAAAAGCCCTTCGTCTTTTAATCCGCACTTATCTAATGCTTCGCATCTGCCGCACGCCTGCATATGAGATATACACAATCCCAATAACAATAACGATTTCCATAGACAAATTCATTAGCATTCCTTATTTTTTTATTCTTTGAAGTTATGATCATGATTGTTATCATAATATTCATATACTATCTTATGTATTGAACTTCTTAAGAGGAAAAATGACCGAAAATGTTGAGAAAAGGTTCTTTATCGAACTGCTGGAAATTATAAAATTAGCTACGATATTTGCCATACGAAAAATGAGTTTTCAGTCCGTACTTTTTTTTATGGCTTTCCTGACTCTGGGATTGGGCGATGGTGTTACGTCCGCCTACATGATGGAAAAACTGGGTGTAAGTGCAGAGATAAATCCCATTATGAGACTTGTTTTTCTGGAACATGGCATTGGAGGGATGGTGATGGCCAAGATATGGCTTACTCTGATGTTACTGTTTGCAGTTTATGTAGTCCAGTTGAAATCCAATGGCCATGCATTCTGGACGGTGAATGGATTTCTGATCGCACTTACAGCAGGAGGGATTCTTGCGATGAATGCAAACTTGAGCGCAATTAATGGATTAGTACCAGCATCTCCCGGGGAAATAATTGTCGTATATATGGCCCTTGTATTATTACTAACAGAAGCCGGGAGTTATATAGATAGCCATTAATAACCGATTGCAACAACTTTAAAATGCTCCATTCTTTTAACCCATCTTTCGCTTGTACCTATCTGTGTATGGCATTTTGAACATTTTTCCGTATGGCAGTTGTTGCAGTAAACTCCTCTTGGCCTGTGGATAGTGATCAAATTGCCTTTGCTTGGCAACAACGGATCGGGATAATCATGGCAATTGTTGCATGATATGTTGCCATTAGAATAGACCGGCTTACCCGGGTTTGTTCCATGGCATTTTTCGCATGTAACGTTGTTGTTAATCGGGTGTTTCTCATGCGATATTTGATGGCAGGAAAGGCAGTAGGCTCCTCCGTTGACGTGAGGGCTGGCACTTTCTGCCTGGGGTATGGACGGTTTGCCTGACATGTGGCATCCTTCACAGACATCTTTGGATACAATAACCGTATAGTTATTTACAGGCTCAGATTGCTGGTTCAGGGCTTGTCCTTCAGGAATTGCTTGAGGTTCGGTCTGGTTTTTCCCGGATTCCGGACTTAATGCAATTAATAAAAGCATGACGGCTGCCGCAAATATGGCTACATATATGATTTTTTTATCTAATTTCATTATTTGGTTTAATTTTATATGTTATTTTACTATATATCTTTTTTTGCAATTATAAGATTAAAAAAATCGCATGTATGGAATACCAAACAAAAAGATATTTCATCTCTAAAGATATGCTGGATATGATGAGCCCACCCCTTGTATCGATTATAATCCCATGCATGAACGAGGAAAAGACCATAGGAGTGTGCATCAAGAAAGCATTGTCGGCATTGGAGAAAGAAAATTGGGACGGGGAAATAATTATCTCGGATAATTCCACTGATAAGTCCAGGGATATCGCAAGGTCGCTTGGAGCAAAAATCGTAATACCGAACAATAAAGGATATGGAAATGCTTTCCTTGAAGGATTCTGGCATGCAAAAGGAACATACTTCTTGCTTGCGGATGCAGATGACACCTATGATCTTTCTGAAATAGCAAAGTTCCTGAAACCTTTAATGACAAATGATGCGGATTTTGTAATGGGCACAAGGTTTAAAGGCCAGATCAAAAAAGGTTCTATGCCATGGCTTCACAGATACATTGGAAATCCATTATTAACAAGTATTCTTAATGAACTTTTTAAGACAAATCTCAGCGATTCCCACTGTGGCATGAGGTCGATTACAAAGGAAGCGTATGATCTGCTTGATCTTACAAGTGAAGGGATGGAATTTGCAAGTGAAATGATAATAGAAGCTGCCAGGAAAAAGCTGCGAATAACCGAAGTACCAATTACATATTATCCGAGGGTGACGCCTTCCAAACTCCACTCATGGGGAGACGGATGGCGCCATTTAAGGTTCATGATGCTTTACAATCCTACGCCATTTTTTTCGATCCCGGGTTTGTTGATATTAATACTTGGAATATTTATGACCCTGACATTATCAATTCGCGGGAACGTTGAAACAACAAGCCTGCATTCATTTATACTTGGTTCGATGCTGCTGCTCATTGGCGTTCAGACGATAGCCACCGGCGGCTACATGAAAGTTTACGGGATGGTTCATAACAGGATCGACAAAACCGGGTTGACCGCTAAAATACTGGATTATCATTCCCTGGAATTCGGATTGATGTTTGGAATTGCATTATTATTTGCGGGCCTTATCCTAGGTTCAAGTGTGATCTTGCAATGGATAGGATCGGGATATGGTTCACTTTCCGAAGTGGGAACAGCAGTAACATCAATGACAATGGCGGCTCTTGGGATCCAGGTCATATTTTCAGCACTAATTATAAGTATATTTATTCTTGAAGATAAGGAAAAATAGTATAATTTATGGAAAATATAAAATTATCAGTTGTCATCCTTACGAAAAACAATGGCACAACGATCGGAAAAGTCCTGCAGCAAATTCAAGAGCAACAAATCCATAATGACTTTGAGATTATTGTTGTTGATTCGGGTTCAAGCGATGATACGATAAAGAAGGTATCCGGTTTTGATGTAAGATTTTATACAATACCACCGGATGAATTCGGGCATGGCAGGACCCGGAACCTTGCATCCGGATATGCGACAGGAGACTATATTGTATATCTTTCTGCGGATGCAATCCCTGCAAATAAAAATTGGCTTGAAAATCTCGTAGATAGACTTGCCATTGAAAATGTCGCAGCAACCTTTGGAAGACAAATCCCTTATGAAAATACACCACTTATGGAACGATTTTTCATTCTAAGGAATTATCCGCCGACTTTAAATGAACCGTATTCAATAAAAGATTTCAATATGAATGCATTTTTCTCAAATGTAAATTCTGCGATCAAACGTTCAGTATGGACAAATATAAAATTTAACGAGGAACTCATCATAAGTGAAGATCATGACTGGGCAAGAAGAGCAAATGAACTTGGATACAAAATAGAGTATATCCCGGATGCAGCGGTATTCCATTCCCATAATTACGGCTTAAAACAGGTATTTAAGAGATATTTTGATTCAGGAGTATCATTTTCCCAGATGTGTATGAAGCCAGCAGTTCTCAGTAATGGAATCAGATATTTTATAGATGAAATAATATATGTGGGACGGGAAAGTTTCATCAAAATACCGTATGCAATATGCTACGACATCTTTAAATTCACTGGATTTTTTTTTGGGTTGCGCCATAAATGGATCCCCGGATCGATTAAGATACACTTGAGCATGCATGCATATTACTGGAAAAAGTAAATTATAATATTCGCTCATGGCTTTTTATAATCCATCGATCGAGCCTGGAAAAATCTGCACCATTTGATCGTAATTTCATTCGCTGGTTCAATATATGAGGAAGTTTTGCATATGCTGACAACTTTGCGCATAATACTGCAAATAAAATTGATCGGAAACTGTAATTTAAAACAGGTTCTTCCTTTTCCGGGGTCTTTCCAAAGAATACTTTCATAAATAATATTAAATATCTAAAATAATGAATATTCGTGAATGGGAGTTCAATAAGAAGCATCTTGACTGGAAAATATTTCCACATATTCCAGAGCTTGTTCCTTTCTATAAAGAATATTTTAAATGGTGAAGAACTTTTGGCTGTTGCAGAATGCATATGAAATACAATAGCTTCAGGCACGAAAATACATTTCCAACCAAAAAGATGCATCCTGAAAGATACATCCACGTCCTCAAAATATGCAAAATACTCTTTATCAAAGAGACCGATTTCATCAAGCATTTCCCTGCGATATAGGGCCGCTCCGGCGCAGGGGCCAAAGATTTCTTCCATTATATCATACTGCCCTGTATCTTTTTCTTCTCTTCCCCTGTCATATGCATTTCCATTCTGGTAAATAACGATGCCTGCAGAATCAATTAGGTTCCTGTCATAGTAGCGCATCATCTTGGATCCGCAACACCCGATACTTGGATCAGATTCTATGACCTTCACAAGATTGTTTATCCAGTTTTCATCTGCCTGAGCATCATTGTTAATGGTGGCTATGAATTCCCCCCCTGATATTCTGATACCGCTGTTCACGCCTTCCGAAAAGCCAAGATTAGCATTATGTCCTAAAATGACGACACCTGGAAATTTATTTCTTACAAAATCAATTGACCCATCAGAAGAACCGTTATCTACAAATATGATCTCAATATTTTTATAGGTTTGTCTTACCAGGGATGAAAGGCATGTCTCAAGATACTGTTTTCCATTCCAGTTGAGAACGATTATGGAAACAGTGGTGACAGTTCGTTTGGGGGTCATCAACGCATATAATGGAAAAACTAATATAATAGTATAAGCCTTTTATTTATTCTTCTGGCAAAGTTATTTAATGAATACAAATAAACAGTTATATCTTGATAGGATATTATAGGAAATATGAAAAACATTGACGGTGTAGTCATAAAAAACCTGAAAGTCATTCCTGATGAGCGGGGCTGGCTTATGGAAATCCTCAGGTGTGACGATAAGATATTTACTAAATTCGGGCAGGTTTATATTACTACGGCTTATCCGGGGGTTGTAAAAGGCTGGCATTATCACAAGAAGCAGACCGATAATTTCACATGTGTACATGGCATGATGAAAGTCGTTCTATATGATGGGAGAGAGGAGTCACCAACTTATAAGAATTTGATGGAATTGTTCGCTGGTGAAAAAAATCCGATACTGATCAGCGTTCCTCCGGGTGTATATCACGGATTCAAAGGTATAGGCACGCAAACAGCATATTTCCTCAGTATTCCCACACTTCCTTATAATTATGAAGAACCTGATGAATACAGATTGCCTCCCGATTCTAAGGATATCCCATACGATTGGGGACTTGCACCTGGATTAAAACACGGTTGAATTTGAGAGTGAGAGTGAGGAAATTGAAATTACTTGTAACGGGCGGTCTTGGTTTTATCGGAAGCAACTTTATCCGACATATGCTTGTAAAATATCCAGGGTATAAGATCATAAATCTTGATAAGCAAACGTATGCAGGGAATCCGGATAATCTCAAAGATATTGAAACGAACTATACGTTCATCCGCGGTGATATCTGCGATTCAAAAGTAGTGAATAAGCTCATGGAAAAAGTTGACCATGTAGTACATTTCGCTGCTGAAAGCCATGTTGATCGCTCGATCGATGATGCATCTGTTTTTGTAAAAACCAATGTTCTTGGCACATTTACGCTTCTTGATGCTGCATTAAGACACAATATACGAAAATTTATTCATATCTCGACTGACGAGGTATACGGAAGCATAACCAGGGGCTCTTTTGTGGAAACTGACATCCTGACTCCTTCGAGTCCTTATTCTTCAAGTAAGGCAGGTTCCGATCTTTTAGCTCAATCTTACTTTATCACTCATAAGCTGCCTGTGATCATTACCAGGTGCACTAATAATTTCGGACCATACCAGTACCCTGAAAAGCTTATACCTCTATTTATAACGAATTTACTTGAAAACCGGAAAGTTCCGGTCTATGGGACCGGAAAAAACGTGCGCGACTGGATATATGTTCTTGATCACTGCAAGGCAGTTGATTTTATTCTTCACAAAGGCAGTATCGGGGAGATATACAATATCGGTGGCGGGGCTGAAAAAACAAATATTGAGATCACAAAAAAGATCCTTGAGATGCTGAAGGTAGATGGGTCCATGATCGAATATGTAAAAGACCGGCCCGGGCATGACCTTCGATATTCGCTTGATTGCTCTAAACTCAGGAAGCTCGGATGGAAGCCAGAGCATGAATTTGATGAAGCCCTGGCACATACTGTAAAATGGTATGTTGAAAATCGCTGGTGGTGGGACAAATTAAAACAATGATATTCGGCGCAGGCGGGATGCTGGGTATGGAACTCTGCAGGGTATTTCCTGATGCTGTGAAACTCAAGCATAGTGATATTGATATCCGGGATAAAGATCTGGTCATCGAATCCATTTCGAGGGCTGGACCGGATGTTGTTATCAATGCTGCCGCATATACTGCCGTGGATGACTGCGAAGACAATCAGGAATTGGCTTTTGAGGTAAATGGTAAAGCTCCCGGATATATAGCGCAAGGCTGCTCGATCACAGGTGCAAAACTCATTCATTACAGCACGGATTACATATTTAATGGCTCCAAAAAGCAATATTTAGAAACAGATGCATCCGGTCCGATCAATGTCTATGGTCATTCCAAGCTTATGGGTGAAAAAAATATAATTGAAAAAACTGATGATTTCAGGATCATAAGGACGTCATGGCTTTTCGGGTTACATGGCAAAAATTTTGTTGATACTATGATAAAATTGTCCGGGCAGATGGATACTGTAAGAGTAGTAAATGACCAGTTCGGTAAACCAACGTACGCGGCTGACCTTGCCCGGAAAACTGAAGAGATCATTGGACATCCGCCCGGAATATACCATATAACAAACGAAGGCGTGTGTTCATGGTATGAATTCGCATCTGCGATAATAACAAATGTTAAGCCCTGTAGCAGCGATGAATTCCCGCGTAAGGCCAGGCGTCCGAAATATTCGGTTCTGACGAACACAAAAACAACTCCGATGCGGCACTGGAAAGATGCGCTTGCCGATTATTTAAATAAACGAAAAACTTTTGAGGTAACATGAAAGGAATAATACTAGCAGGAGGAACAGGTTCCCGCCTGTATCCTCTGACAAAAGTCACAAATAAGCACTTGCTTCCGGTTTATGACAAACCCATGATATATTATCCCTTGCAGACATTGATGAATGCGGGTATCAAGGATATTATGATAGTCTCAGGGCGCGGCCATGCAGGGCATTTTCTTGAACTTCTGGGTTCAGGCGCCGATTTTGGCGTGCACTTTACTTTTGAGATACAGGAGCAGGCAGGGGGTATTGCACAAGCCCTGGGGCTTGCTGAGGATTTTGCGGATAAAGAAGATGTGGCCGTTATCCTGGGTGATAATATATTCCAGGATAAAATCTATAAAGCAGTAGAGTCTTTCAAGTCCGGGGCAAGGATATTCCTTAAAGAAGTCCCGGATGCCAAAAGGTTTGGCGTGGCCGAGATTAATGGAAATAAGATCATTTCTATCGAGGAAAAGCCGAAACTGCCAAAATCAAATCTTGCAGTTGCGGGATTATATATCTACGATCCAAGCGTATTTGAGATAATACGCACCCTGAAGCCTTCGGGAAGGGGAGAACTTGAGATAACGGATGTGAACAATGAGTTCATACGCCTTGGTAAGATGGATTTTTCCATGCTGTATGGATTCTGGAGCGATGCAGGAACGTTCGAATCACTGTTCAGGGCGAGTGAACTTGTGCGGAATATGAAATCAGAAAAACCGAATGAATGAAGATTATTGAATCGAAGGCAATAGAACATACTGAATCATCATGTATATATTTGAATATAAAGAATTAATAAAAAACCTCGTGATAAGCGACCTCAAGACAAAATATTCTAATTCAGCCCTTGGTTTTGTCTGGTCTATGCTGAATCCCCTTTTGATGATGCTCGTTCTTTATCTGGTCTTCAACAACGTCTTCCACAATAACCAGGAGCATTTTGCGCTGTATATTCTCATAGGTCTGACAGGCTGGAGATTTTTTGCCCTTGGTACCTCAATGGCTATGTCCTCTATCGTGGGAAGATCAAGTCTTGTTACAAAGATCTACATACCCAGGGAGATACTCACAATCAGCGTTGTGCTGTCTGCATTGATCAGCTCTCTCCTTGAATTCCTCGTGCTGATACCCCTTCTACTCATATTCGGCGTCGGTCTTTCGGCCACCATCCTCCTGTTCCCTGCTCTCCATGTCCTGTATTTTCTGATAGTGTATGGAATCTCACTCTCGCTTGCTTCTCTTTACGTCTATTACAGGGACATTAACCAGATATGGGAAGTCCTGTTGCAGATTGGTTTTTTCCTGTCTCCCATCGTTTACCCGATTTCACTGATACCTGAGAAATACAAGCTTTATTACATGCTCAATCCCATCACAAGGCTGATCGAAATGTACAGGGATACACTCTTATATGGAAGACTGCCAGGATTCGCTGATTTCGGCCTGGTGCTGGTGTTCGGGATCATTATGTTTACTTTTGGTTCATGGTTGTTTCGAAGGCTGTCTCCCAGGTTTGCAGAAGAGGTATAGCTGTTCTGGCCGCTCTAAAAAGAAACAGGACGTCATCAATTGCTATAACGGGCGCTGGGGTTGCAACCCCATACCCCCCAACGGAAGCGCCGCCTCTGGCGGGATTTAGCATAAAATCATCTCTTGCATGGGATGCAGTCCATCCTTGTATTGGAGAACAGTATATCCAGGCGTCCTACTTTTGCAATGTGAATTAACGGTGTGGAACCGCTCACCACGATCATGCAGTGTCCTCATTTAGTTCCTTTTAGTCTTTTACCAAACTCTTCAAGCGTCAGCAGGACTTGTCTTGAAGCTTATATATAGTTGCAATACGATAATATTATCATGATTCAACATTTGAGAACATAAAAAACAATTTTTTTCAGAAAAGATGCGCTGCTCTATGGTGAATCTGATTTTCTGTTGAGGCAGGAATTCAGGGAACCTGCGAATTACTTTGCAATATTGAAAGCTATTTCCTTCGGGTATGTAAAGCAAAATGAGATCGTAAGCTACACGAACATAGACAAAAGCATCATCTCAAAATATCTCCAGAACCTTGAGGAGATCCGAGTCATAACACGGGAATTTCCTGTGACCGAAAAGAAAGAAAAAAGGAAAAACAATCGTTATACATTTTCGGACAACTACTTCAGATTCTGGTTCAGGTATGTTTATCCTAACAGGATGCTTATAGAAAAAAGGGACGATGCGGCTTTTGCATCAATGAAAAAGACAAACAATATGCATCTTGGGGCGAAGAATAAAAAAATTCATGATAAAGAGGGTAATTATGTGTTCGATATGGAAGATATGATAAAATTAACGACAACTACTGCCATGATATCTTGATAGGAACAGTATTATACTATTGTTATTGACAGAAGCTATAGAAATAAATCCCTGGCGCTTCTGCAGAACGAGAACGGAAGCGGAAAGAGCACTTTACTAAAGATAATATTGTCAGGCTCTACGGCGCCATCATGGGGATGTCGAAAAGGCAGATGGAGGATAAGTTCGAGGAGATATTCGAGTTCGCAGAGCTTCCTATTTTGCTGATAAGTTTATATACTCACAAGTAATATACTCTAAAGTATATCATGTTTATAGGTAGAGAAACTGAACTCAAGCTTCTGGAAGAAAGGATAAACAGCAATAGAGCTGAATTTGTATTGATTTTCGGACGCCGGAGGATTGGCAAGACGGAGCTCGTCAAGAAGATAATCGCAGAGCATGGAGGGATCATTTTGATGGGGCGGGAGGAATCAAAGAAACTCCAACTTGAGCATTTTTCCAGGTTGCTTGCCGAGCATTACGATGATGATTTCCTTAAAAAACAAAGCTTCACAAATTGGGATGCTTTCTTTGAGTACGTTTATGAAAAATCCAAAAGCAGCAGGACAATTATTGCCCTTGATGAGTTCCCATACCTTGTAAAAGAAGAAAAGGCTCTTCCTTCTATACTTCAGGATTACTGGGACAATAAACTGAAAAATACCCACATATTTCTGTTCATCATGGGATCAAGCATTTCCATGATGGAACGCCTTATGGGATATAAATCACCCATTTACGGCAGACGCACAGGACAACTCAAGCTGCAGCCTTTTCAATTTAAAGATGTTGCAAAATTCATTAAAAATACACAGAGGGCGGTAGAGCTTTACTGTGTATTTGGCGGAACCCCTGCATATATTACCGATGTTGATCAATCAAAAAGTATTATAGATAACATAAAGGAGAAATTCCTGCTCATGGACTCCTATATTTATCAGGATGTACGTTTTGTCCTGATGGAAGAACTTAATGAGCCAAGGTATTATTTCTCTATTCTGGAAGCAATAGCCGCAGGTAATGCCTCACTGGGAGAGATAATCAACTACACAGGACTTGAGAGAAGTCTTGTCGGGAAATACCTCAGTGTTCTTATGGAACTTGATCTTGTAAGAAGGGAGATCTCGATTACTGCGATCAAGAAGACTAAAAATGGGATATATTCACTTAAAGATAACATTTTTTCTTTCTGGTTCAGGTTTATTTTCCCTTATGAAGACCTGATCAGCCTGGGAAGAAGCGAAGAGGTTCTTAGTAGAATTTCAAGGGACTTAAATGCGTATATCGGAAAAGCATTTGAGGAAATAGCAAAGGAGTTCCTGTGGGAGACTAGCAAAGGTAAATTTTCTAAAGTTGGGCGATGGTGGCATAAAGGCGAGGAAATAGATATAGTTGCTTTGAACGATGAAGGGGAAGATATTTTCTTTTTTGAATGCAAATGGAGCCAACTCAATGAGAGAGAAGCTTTCAAGATCCTTACCGAGCTGAAACGCAAAGCAGCATTGGTACAATGGCATAACTCTGCGCGCAATGAACATTATGGGATTATCGCAAAATCGATTGAAGGTAAAGAAAGGTTGAAGAAAAAAGGTTATCAGGTATTCGATCTGGATGAACTTAATGAAATTTTCTCTTCGCAATAAAACTATATCCTGCAATATGAAATGCAACTCAAGAACTTTTCAAGCGGGATGAAATTCCGTTTAGACTTATTCTTGTCTCAAAGTCGGTGGAGGAAAATTATATTAAGGTAAGTAACAGTATTAAAATTATCAAGAGAAAGCTATGATATTAGAATACATTAATGCGGCACTTGAAAAAGCTAAATACGAGATTATAAATGATGAAGAACCTTTTTATGGGGAAGTCCCCGGATTAAAAGGAGTATGGGCATCGGGTAAAACTTTGGAAGAGTGTCGAAGAAATCTTAGTGAAACAATAGAAGGGTGGATAGTATTACGATTGAAAAAAGGTCTCAATATACCTCCTATTGGTAATATCAGAATAGAAGAACCAAAGGTGATGGAAACCATTGACAAAATTAATGCCAGTGTCATGGAACCTGCTTGTTAAGAGACTGAAAGATTTTGGATTTGAAGGACCATTTTCAGGTGGTAAGCATCCTTTCATGATAAAGGGAGACCTTGTTTTGACATTACCAAATCCGCATAAACAAGAAATTAGCGTAGATTTGCTCTCCCGCATTTTGAAACAAGCTAGAATAAAACGGGATGATTGGTTAAAATAAATTAAAGGATATCTTATTGATATATGCCACTCATCCTGAAAAACAGGATTGAAATTATAAGTATAGCTAAATTAATGTCCGGCGCTTCGCGTAACCCCAGACAACCACCACATACAAGGAAATATAACCAAAGCATCATGAAAATAAAAGATAATCTTGTATCCTCTTCAAATTAAATGGTAAATAAAAAAATATATTTTATGGAATCTTTGGTAATATATCTTTTTTTTTGATTATTAACAAGCAATTGCCTTCATACAAATAGAAATATAGAAATACTAAGGA
>JBAQLI010000101.1:0-4390 GCA_049301735.1 Candidatus Methanoperedens sp. | reverse complement strand
GTAGTTATCAGACATGGACAACACTAACAAAAATTGTATCTTTGAGTGCAGGTCAACAGGTCATGAAGATAGTTATGGACAAAGAAGGAGATTGGGATGTCGGCAACATAAACTATATTCGTGTAACGCCAGCAACTACTCAGACTCCAGCAACTATTCTGCCTCCAACAACTGCTCCAACACCAGCACCTATTCTGCCTCCAGCACCCATAGTCATAGTATCGGGAGCATTCTACGTAGCAACTAATGGAAACGATGCCAATCCTGGAACGGAAGCTCAACCATGGAGAACTATTCAGAAAGCTGCTAGCACATTGACAGCGGGACAGACGGTATACGTTAAGGCAGGAACATATAATGAACAAATAACAGTACAAAATTCAGGCAGTGCTGGAAAATACATTACTTTCATGTCATATCCCGGACAAACAGCTACTGTTGATGGTACCGGTAATATAGGTATGAGAAATTCGCGCGATGGGGGCTTAATACAAATATGGGGAAAAAGTTATATAAATGTGATAGGCTTTAAAATCATCAATTCTGAATATGCAGGTCTTTATGTTAATACTCCTGGAAATGATGATAATCAAAAATGGTCAAATATCAGATTTGAAGGTAATACGATACAGGATACTTGGGGGTCTGGAATATTGGCACTAAATAATGCCCCATCCTATACAAAAAATCTTGTTGTAACGGGGAATAGTATTATTCGACCGGAACAAGGCGGGGATGCTATGGCACATGAAGATATTTCATTTGTCGGTAAGATAGATGGATTTGAATTTAGTAATAATTTCTTGACAGGTGGCCGTACTGTGGGAGGTTTTACTGTAAAAGATGGCCCGATGAACGGAAAAATATTTGGAAATACAATAACTGATTCTGATTTTAGTGGAATTTATATATGTGGTTCTCCAGATTTTGGAACTGGTGGTTCAGTTTCAAATATTGATATCTACAATAATAAGATATATAAAATGAGGAATGTAGGAACTGACTCGAGTGGGATAAATGTTGCTACAGAAAACACTGGATCGGTTCGTGATATACGTATATATAATAACCTAATTTATGACAATCCTGGAACTGCTTTCAGGATAGCATCTTACGGAGCAAGTACTGGATCGATGCAAAGAGTAACATTCACAAGTAACACATTATATAATAATGGTGTGGGAAATTCAAACCGAGGCGGAATTTCACTCGAATATGAACCAGCCACTGAGACTGTAATAAGAAACAACATTATATATGCAAATAATGGATTTAGTATTAGGAATTCTGATTCCGATGCATTAATCGCTAATAACCTTGAAACCAATCCCTCTTTCATAAACCCGTCAGCTGGTAATTTCCACCTGAATTCAGGTTCTTCCGCAATCGACAAAGGTTCGTCTGTACAGTTTGTTTCATCATTGGACTTTGACGGTAAATCAAGACCACTAGGGGCAGGATATGACATTGGAGCGTTTGAATATAAGCCATGATCCATAAGAGGAGAAGATAGCCTTTGATTAATGTGATATGTCGGGTATGTTAGATTTTTTACCCAACTTCCACATTTTTCCCATGAAAACATATGTTAGCAGCTACAACCGGGAGGATAATGGATACCATCTTGACAAAAAGATTTTATAAAAAACAAAACCTAGCTCCTTGAAAAACACATATATTAAACCTAACTCGGCACATTTTATGTGCCATCCATTTTTATTTCAAGTTTTGAACCCTGGCCCGATGTAAACTTCATAATAAACAAGAAGAACTATCTTTTCAGGAGAGAACTCTGTTTTTATAATAATAGATATGTGTCAATAGCGGCCTAATTTTCCAGATTTTCAGTGGGATAAAAATCCCGACACAACAATCTTTGGCATAAATACCAGAATTGGAGACTATGCTTGGAATTGAGGAATGGTTTATGATAAGAGAACTACACGCACAGGTTTTTAGCCTCACTGACATATCGGATAAAACAGGATATGACTGGAAGATCATACAAAATTATTTAAATTCAACAACAATATCGGAAACCAAAACAACGGGCAAAAAAAGAAAGTAAGCTTGATCAATACAAAAATCACATCATGAAGAGGCTAAACGAAGCTCCATTCACAGCATCCCGACTATTTCGGGAAATACGGGAAATGGATATTAAAGGAAATGCGTTTTATTACTTTGATGGCTACACAAATCCTCTTGCGATAATTATGAAACAGGTGGTGATAAAACGACCGTATTCAACCTTCAGGCATATCAAGGGAATATTCAAACAAACCATTATATTATAGAAAATCCATGTTAAATTGTATTGTTATATACATTTATAAATAAACTTAACAGAAAGTCTTGCCACTATTATGGTCTGAAGGGATGTGATTTTATAAATATAGGGTAGATAATTTTATGAATTCAAGAGAAAAGACACCAAAACCCATTCACATAATAATATACATTTTAATGTTTATTTTTATTCTTATCTTAGTTTACCCCGTTTTAGAATCTGGAAAAACTTCCACTTCATCAACTGTAACAAATTCTTCTATAACCTATTATGTAGCTATGAATGGTAACGATAATAATCCTGGTACAGAATCTCAGCCATGGCGGACTATTACGAAAGCGGCAAGTACAGCGGTTGCTGGTGATACCGTTTATGTTAAAAAGGGGGTATATAATGAACAGGTTTGGGTATTAAATTCAGGCAATGCAGCCAAATGGATTACCTTTTCAGCATATCCCGGTGATAATGTCACCATTGATGGAACAGGAATATCTATGGTTGTAAATGCAAATGGTGGCAAATGGCATGGGT
This sequence comes from Candidatus Methanoperedens sp., assembly GCA_049301735.1. Lineage (GTDB taxonomy): Archaea > Halobacteriota > Methanosarcinia > Methanosarcinales > Methanoperedenaceae > Methanoperedens. The sequence goes on along the minus strand of JBAQLI010000101.1, from coordinate 1,569 downwards.
TATTTAACATTCAAGGAAAGAACTACATAAATGTTACGGGATTCAGATTTACTAACTCAGACTATGCAGGATTTTTTGTATCAAAGGATTATATAACAGGTGTTCCTTCATCCAATATTATATTTAAAAATAACTATATAGAAAAAACATGGGCGGCTGCTATTATCATGTTAGGAGAGGCTTCTACCCCGGCAACGAATTTTATTGTCGATGGGAATACATTAGTTCAAGCTCATTACAGTAATGATCCTTGGGCAGAGGAGGGAATAACATTAGGTCATAACTTAGATAACTTTGAAATAAAGAATAATATTATTAGAGATAGTAAAATGGGAACCATAACCGCAAAGGCTGGAATTTCAAACGGAAAAATCTTTAGAAATACTTGCACAACCTCAACTTATAGTTGCGTTTATATTGATGGGTGGTTTGAAGGTGCGTCTAATATCGATGTATTTGAAAATGTAGTTCATGATATGATAAGTGAAAATGAACATGATTCTGTTAGTGCATTTAATGTTGCATCTGAACAAGGCGGGCCTGTAGAAAATATTAGGTTTTATCAAAATATAGCTTATAATAATTCAGGCAGTGCCATGGTGATTTCATGGTATAGCAAAGGACCAGTAAATAATATTACAATATTAGGCAATACATTTTATAATAATGGCTATGGTGGGCAGTCTAGAGGAGGGATAGACCTTGAATATGATAAAGCAACGGGCACAGTAGTAAGAAATAATATTGTAAGCCAGAACAAAGAGTTTCAAATCATGTCGAAAGACGCGGATGCTATTATCGACCACAATCTCATTGATGGATATAAGGGATATTATCCCGAGGAGACTCGTGGTATTGTTTACATAGAAGGAAACCCCCAGTTTGTTAATTCGGCGAATGCTGACTTTCATGTTAAGAGCACCTCACCCTCAATAGATAAAGGTTCGCCAGATGGTGAGTATAATGTGGATTTCGATGGAAATTTCCGCCCTGTGGGTGCAGGATATGATATTGGAGCTTTTGAATATATTTCATGAATCCAAAAGTCTGAAAAACTTTAGAAATACATATCTTTAAGCAATCTTTTTAATCCATCTTCTAAACGAATTTCTGGTTTCCAGTGTAATATTTTTTGAACTGTATCAAGATTTGCAACGAATCTTTCAACTTCTCCCTTTCTTTTTTCTTTGATAATTATCTCCCCTTTATTTTTGGTTATATTATTGATAATATTTGCTAGTTCATTTAAGCTTATTCCTTTACCGCTTCCTGCATTAACGATGATATTTTCATTTATATCAAGAGCTTTAATAAATGCATCAATGACATCGCTAACATAAACAAAATCCAAGATTTGTTCTCCACCGTAGACAATTAAATCTTTATTATTCAAACTGTTTTTTATAAAAATCGGTATTACTCTATCAAAATCTCTTTTACCATATATAGTCGGTCATAGTCGATGCACCCGAAATTATTAGTACATATACGAACAATATATCCTTAATGTTATCAAGCAGCAAAAAAGGAAATAAAACTCTCAAACGTAAAGTCTTAACAGAAGAGCTT
>JBAQLI010000100.1:0-6036 GCA_049301735.1 Candidatus Methanoperedens sp. | reverse complement strand
TTGCCCAAAGCAAGTATAATTTATCCCAATTGTGATAAAGAACAATCAATAAATTCAATAAAACTTCCTAATACGGACAATTAATATTGCATTTGTACAATGTCAAATTGTTTTGGGACAGCCTGTTTAGGTTAATTTTAAGTTTAATTTAACATCCGGACATACCTTCAGATGTGCAATCTTGAAGAGATAATCTATTTAAATCAGAATTACTATCATATTAAATGATACGGGGAGTTTAATACTTATGGTAAATATTGCTATAGCATGTCAGGGAGGAGGTAGTCATACAGCTTTTACCGCAGGAGTGCTGAAAAGAATTCTAAAAGAAAATGAGAAAAAGTACGATATTATAGCTCTTAGCGGAACATCAGGTGGTGCTATATGTGCTTTATTGACATGGTATGGCCTATTAACAGAGGGCAGCGATAAAGCGATCAAGTTGCTGGACTCTTTCTGGAAAGATATTTCCGCGAATACATTTGGAGATATGCTTTTGAATGAATGGATCGTTGAAACATCTTATATTCAGGACAAAATTTTAATCCCACAGGTAAGTCCATATGATTTCCTACCTTTTTATCAGGAATATCTGAGGAGCCTTATTGAAAAGCAAGTGGATTTTGAAAAAATTAATGAATTCAAGAATCCAAAACCTGAGTTGATTATTGGGGCAGTTGATGTTTTGTCAGGTAATTTCAGCGTTTTTAAAAATTCCATGGTCAGTTCTGATGTGATCATGGCTTCAGCTGCAATACCAACTTTCTTTCGGGCAGTGCCTATTGATACATATTTGTTCAGCTGGGATGAAATTCCAGGAAACGATAGCGAAAGACTTATTGACTTTCTAAAAAAGAATTATAGTATTGATTGGTTAAAAACAGCAAAAATTGAAAAAATCGATGATAATAAGACCATCAGGGCATCTATTGAAGGAAATTATCTATCTCTAAGTCTTAACAATGAAAAAAATAAGGCAAACCTAAAAATCGATGATGGTAGAACTGATGAATTCATTGCGAAGACGGAAAAAGAAAATGGTAAATTAAATATAATTGCGAAAAGTCAATATTGGGACGGTTTGTTTTCACAGAATCCTCCTTTACGGGATTTTATTGATGGAGTTAATGTAAAACCTGATGAGATATGGGTGATACAGATCAATCCAGAAAAAATTCCAAAATTACCAGAATCAGTAGGAGCTATCCGGGATCGGCGAAATGAGCTTGCAGGAAATCTTTCATTATACCAGGAGTTATATTTTATTGAAAAAGTAAATGAATGGATAGAAAAGGGATTATTAAAAAAAGGAAAATATAAACACATTAATGTTAGATTCATTAAAATGCTCTGGGAACTGGATGTTGAATCAAAGCTGGATCGAAATCCGAAATTCATACAAGATATGATGAACTATGGTGAAGAACAGGCCGGGGAATTCATAAAGCAGCTGCCATCAGAACCCGTCAAAAAAGAAGAATTCGGCAATGTTGTATATAAATAATCTTTGATGCATATAGTTTCCACTCCTTTGCGGTAATCAAATCAGACTGCAAAGCGTTCCAAGGATATTTATAGTAATGTTACTTTATTAATATCATCATTGCTATGAGTGACCTTGGTTTCTTGAGAGATTTTGTCATTATTTTTAGTGCTGCGATAGCTATTAATTTCTTGTTCTATCGTCTTCGCATTGCCCCGATTGTAGGTTATTTGATCGCGGGAGTGCTGCTTGGTCCTTCGATGCTTGGCGTCATATATGATGTGGGCCTGATCGAGGTGCTGGCTGAAGTCGGTGTAATTTTATTATTATTTTTGATCGGGATTGAATTCTCGATCGAAGAACTTGTCAGGATCAATCGTTCGGTGTTTATTGGCGGGTTTATTCAAGTCTTTTTAGTTACTGTAGTGGTTCTGTTAATTTCTCTTTCCTTCGGTATTTCCATTGAAAAAGGTATTTTTATGGGCCTTCTGGTTGCAATGAGCAGCACAGCTATTGTATTTAAAGTGCTCTCGGATCGTGGTGAAATGGACTCTCCGCAGGGCCGGATTTCGGCCGGGATCCTGATCTTCCAGGACCTCAGTGTTGTAGTATTAGTTTTAATTTTGCCAATGCTTGCCGAAAGGTCAGGTTTTTCTGCTTTTAATGTTTTATCGAATCTTTTTTGGGCATTCGCTATCATGGGCCTTGTTATCGTAGTAGCCAGGTTCGTTGTTCCATTAATACTGAACAATATAGTACAAACACACAGCCGTGAGTTATTTTTGATCAGCATTGTCCTTATCTGCATAGGAACTGCATGGCTAACATCGCTTGTGGGTTTATCGCTAGCACTTGGCGCTTTTCTTGCAGGTCTTGTGATCTCTGAATCTCATTACGGACACCAGGCATTCAGTGAGATACTTCCTCTTAAGGATATTTTCGTTATTCTTTTCTTTGTTTCAATTGGTATGCTGCTGGATATAAATTCTGTAATTCGCAATCCGTTTTATGTACTTCTGGGGGTGCTTGCAATTCTTGTGATCAAATTTATTGTTGGAATGTTAGTACCTGTTGTGCTGGGTTACCCCATCCGGATAGGGGTACTTGTTGGAGTAACCCTTTCCCAGATCGGTGAATTCTCTTTTGTACTTTCAAAGGAAGGAATAAATCTTGGTTTACTATCAGGTGATGATTACCAGGTTTTTCTGGCATCTGCGATCATTACAATGGTGTTCACCCCATTTATGATACAGGGAGGCACCAGGTTTTCAGAGTATTTTGAACGTCTGCCAATATCCAGTACCCTGAAATTCGGACGCTTCCAGGAAAATGTCCTTAAGAAACCAAAGCTAAATAAACATGTGATCGTTGTGGGTTTTGGCTTAAATGGCAGGAATGTTTCAAGAGTTTTATCGGCATCTGGCATTCCTTTTGTTGTTCTTGAGATGAATCCTGAAACTGTGCGAATTGAGAAAAAACGAGGTGTTCCTATAATTTATGGTGATGCTTCCAAAGAGGCGGTGCTTGAACATGTTAATTTAATGGGGGCGCTGTCTATTGTAATTGCTATTTCTGATGCCTCTGCCACGCGAAGGATCGTAGAAATGGCCAGAAGGCTTAATCCTTCGGTGTACATCATTGCGCGAACCCGTTATACGAAAGAAGTAAATCCGTTGTATTCTCTTGGTGCAAATGATGTCATACCTGAAGAGTTTGAAACCTCGATTGAGATCATTTCAAGGGTGCTGCATCGGTATTTTATTCCTGTGAACGAGATAGATAAGCATATCAGTGAAATCCGGAAGGATGGTTATGGGATATTTCGCAATGTAGAGCAAAAGTATACTGTATTTCCGGAATTAAAACAACATTTACCGGATATTGATATCGAAACGTTTAGAATAGAAGAGGACTCCCGGTTGGCAGAAAAAACCCTGGCAGAGGTTGGTTTAAGAAAGAATTATGGGGTTACGGTACTGGCAATAAAGCGCGGAAAAGAAACTATAACTAATCCTACAGGTGATATTCGATTGTTGTCACAGGATATTGTTATTTTGATCGGGACAAGGGATAGTATTACAAAAGTGTCTTCTGTTTTGCTATCGGCTAAATAGCTGAAATAAAAACAAAAACAAGAACAAAAATAAAAATAAAAAAAATCCTGAAAAAATTAAAGTTTCAGGGCAAACAGGACAATAAAGAAAACAACCATTATCACTATACCCAGAGGAACGCCAAGTTTTGCCCATTCCTTGCTGGTTATGCCCAGTTTATTTGCTGATATGATATTGGGAATGTTCCCTGGTATAAGCATACCTCCTGAGATCAAAAGTCCCATAAGTGCAGCATTGATCTGCAAGGTTGCCATGCCTTTTGTTATTTCAGCTGAAGCAAGTGTGGCATTATCCAATATTGCTGAGACTGAATTGACCCAGTACAGGATTTCCGGTGATAGCGCTTTAATATACCATTCAATTATTGGAGTAAATCCGATTCCAAGGAAAACAAGCGCCATTACAAAGATATAAACTTTGAATGCACGGATACCTACATCCTTCAAGGTCTCTTTTTCTTCTGCAGCTGTCAACGAGTCTTTTGCTTTTTCTTTTTTTCCAACAAAGAACATACTGATAATTCCCAGGGCAAGGATCCCAGGAAGGATATATTTTCCAAGCTGATCAAACAAGAACCAGAAATTTTCCTGCAATTTTGTCTTTATCACAATTGTGGACAACGGCTCGCCAACAGGCGTAAGCGCTGCGCCAAGACCAATTGCAAAACACGCGATAATTACCAGATTGATCTCGGTTTTGCGATTCAACTTTAAAGCGCTGACTAATTCAACAAGTAGCAAAGCTGCAATAATTGCAGTAATAATACTTGATATAATTCCAAGAACAACTACGATAAGAAAAACAAACACTTTTAAAGGTACCTTTTCAAGTATTGAGTCTGTAAAAACCTTGAGACTTTTTCGACCATAAAAGAATATCAATCCTGCTATCAGAACAGCTAATGTGATCTCTATCGGGTCAATAATTGCTTTTTCAATAAGCGTCAAGTTCCAATTGGGTGCGATTTCATCTGCTGCTACCTCAGATACTTTCAATAAAAAGTGGTCCAATGTAACCGCAAGGATACCCATGGAGAACAGAAACGCTTCAAGATTATGTTCAATTTTTTTTACTAAAAACGGTCCTAATAATACTATCAGGAATATGACAAACAAACCTGCTGAAAGTGTCATATCCTTTGGTGGTAGAATCATAGAATTGCCTCCTATAACAATTTTTCATGTTCAGAACGTGTTTGTTCTTAACTTTTTTGGTTTGATCGCACAAGAATTTATGCAGAATAAATATTAATAGCATTAAATCCTGCGCAGTAAGTTAAGACATGCAATCAGTAACAATGAGCATAAAGGGCATGAAAAATAAAGACCTGATGCGGTATCCTTTGTCGATTGATTTCTTCCAACCTGATTTTTATTGATGTCTTGCAGCAAATAGCAATACCGGAGATTTGCGTCTGAAATATGATATACCAACAGCGGATTCACTGATAGCTGCAACAGGCGTGGTCGAAAATGTCAAGCGTATTTTGACAGATGATGTTCATTTCGAGGCTACGAAGAGTTTGATAAAGCCGATTGATTTGAGGCGACGATGAGGTTATTCTAATATTTATTCTTTAATTCATTAAGTCCCATAAAATAAGATAACAATATTTCACAACCTCATGCTCATCCCTACTTGGATTAAGGTTTCCATGTACAAGCATATTTCTAACTTGATATATTATTTCGAATAATCCTGCGAAAAATTTGCTGTTATTGCTTGTTATGTAGATTTTATCAAGCTTTATAACATTGGGTTCATCACTAGCGTTAACAGAACCATCTTTATTTATTCGTGGATTCTCGATTAAATTCTCTGGCTTCTTTTCGTAGCTATAGTCTATGACGGCTTTATTGAAAGAACACAAACCAATTTTGTCTGATATTAATTTAGCTCGGTCTAGAGAGTAATGAAAAAGCTCTATATTTGTTTTAAATGCTATACCAGTTTTATCATCTTTATCTATTAACTTACAATATTTGTCATATAAATGGTTTCTACTGCTATAATCTGTTTTGAGTTTATTAATAAAAACTCTATCTCCGCCATTTATATCCGAGTAATGCGACTTGTACCAAGAGTTGCACGCCAGCCATAAAGATATAAATGGGGAGAAATAATCGATTGATGATTTCTCTATCCATTCCTTTTTATAATCCGTTGGCATTAATTATCTCTCTATAATGTCCATCTGATTCTCCAACCATTGCATTGCCGTTTCTTCGTCCGTCTCAATAGCCATTTCAACCGCACTCTTGGCGAATTCGAGTAATGCCTTGGATTGTTTTCTTAGATTAAATAATTCAACAATTTTTTGTATCCTCTCCAAAATGATTGGAGATGGATAGTTAGCACTTGCATTTCAATAAATCTGCTAGTAAATTTTATTCGCTGGATCAATAAATATAACTGATTCATCACTAAAAATTTAATTGA
>JBAQLI010000099.1:0-3330 GCA_049301735.1 Candidatus Methanoperedens sp. | reverse complement strand
TGGTTGTTCCTACCCAAATATTTTGATTTTTATAAACCAACCCTGGCGCAGAGATTTTTAATAATGAGGAAGTGCCCTTCAGGACTTCTATCATTGCGGTAATTTCCCCTGAATTCACATCACCTGTTATATTAACAAACCTTATGGGATTTCTCTTATCCGTGAATTTGTATGATGTGAGCTTATCCTTGTAAATAGCCATGTCATATTTCTCAATTACTTCGATATTGGAGTAATTCTCACCAGAACCTCCTCCACCGCCACCTCCGCCACCTCCGCCACTGCCACTGCTGCTAGGATTATTGCCGCCATTATTAGACGCTATATTTCCTGCAAGGGCAAAGGTGCTCAGATGAGATATGTTTGCCCAGACATAGCCTGCTGTCGAATTTATGCCGCTATTGAGAGTTTCCCACCTATTCGGATTAGCGGATTCGTTGTACCACAAAATTTTTAGGGAACTCTCTCCCAGACCAGAGGATTGCAGCTCTGCCTTTGTATAATAGATCTTGAGTATTACCCAATTAAGATTGGTGTTTGTATTTGTAGCATCTACTGAAATATATTTTCCAAGTGGAGTTAAGCCAGGAATTTGATTAAACTCAGGCTGGATATCTCCATACATCGTTATTTTAATAGATCCACTGGTGTCTATTTTTGTAACTAATTCAAGAGTCGTATTTGCTTGTTCTGTGGCATTTATAATTAGACTTTTATTTGCAAATGTTTGTATTGCATCATTGTAGGGCGGCATTGTTGTTACAAACCACGTTTTCACAGTATTATTGATATTTCCTGCAAAATCACTTGCACTAATCGCCACATTATATCTTCCATAAATTGAGGTATTCTTGGTAATAGTTGAATACAATTCCCCATTTCCATTCATCGGAATGATATCTGGATTTATATTACTGCCTTTTGGATATTCTATTGATACGAATATACTCGATGAATTTATATTATTATCGCTTACATTTGCCTTAATTGTTACCTGCTGATTTATTTCAGGTAATGATAGAGATGCTGAGAGGTTTTTTACTACAACAGGTGTCATATCCAATGTGATTTCATCGGTTTCAGACTGGGTTGGGTCGATCGTAGGATTAAGATCCGGTGATATTTTAAAGGAAACTGTTTTTGGCCCATCTCCATTAGAAAGTCTCCATGACTTCGTAAATTTGAAATTTTCCCAGGAAGTCCAAATTGATAAATCATTTCGGAATTTCATCGATTTGGCAGTCAAAGATGAAAGAGTTAATGTTACATCTTGCGAATTTGTATATTTTATTCCATTGTTTTTGTTTGTATATATTGTATTATGATTGATAATAACCGATGGAGCATCAAGAACAATCTCATTTTTAGCTGGCTCTGCTGCTATACCCGCATCATTACTGGCATCAAAATAAACGGTTTTTAGGCCACTGCCGCTGGATAGAGTCCATGGTTTCGTGGAACTAAAGGATTCCCAGTCGGTCCAGTTGCCATCTTCGTTCTTGAATCTCATCTGTTTTGCATTTTTTGCCGATAAATCCAGAGTTACATCCCGCACAAAAGTTAACCTTTCACCGCCATTTATTTTAAGTGACAGTTCCCTGGGAAGCTTCCAGCCATTCGCTTTGATATAAGGATAGACATCCTGCACCCCTGCACTTATTACATATGGAGTATCGCCAATGCCGTCGCCGTTAGCATCTGTGCCAGTATAATCGCTCCAGTAATTGCCTCCGATTTCTGATGTAAGGTTAAAGACATTACCACTTCCACCGTTTACTATTGCCTGCCTCTGATTACCAGTTAGATTGTTATTATATATTTTGGCATTAATTGAATTCCATAATAATATTCCAACACCGTTATTCTTCAAATCCTGGTCCTTAACAGTGATATTTACACAGTTTACACAATAGAAAGTTCCAATATTTTCAGAAGAATCATAAATAGTGTTTATAGCTCCGTTTATGTAATAGATGGATTTTCCATCCACCTTATTGCTTGTTTTAATCTGGTTATCAAGATCTGAATCAGAACTGGCATCTAGCCTGAAATTATATATATTACCGTTCATTATGTTGTTACTGAGATTGTTTTTATTAGAATTGCTCAGATAAATTCCATTTTCAATGTTAGAGTTTGCATTATTGTCAGTTAAGGTATTATTGTGGGAATTAGACATATAGATGCCATTGATTTTATTTGAATTAGCATTATTACGTATTAGCATGTTATTGCTTGAGTCGGTTAGATATATGCCATGGCCTGAAGAGGGACCCGGTAAAGGAATGCAAATATTTAAGAAACAAAATTCATTTGGTTTGCCTTGATTATTCGAAATATTGTTATCACTCAGCATGTTGTTGCTGCTTGCATCCAGATAAATGCCATAGTTGTTGGTCGTTACTTCATTATTGGAAATAATGCTATGATGTGCTGTGCTAGTAAGGTATATTCCTGCGATTTTTGAACCTGTATCCTTTGCACCCGATATTGAGAATCCACTGATATTCACATAAGGCACTGTTACTTTAAAGATCGTATCGGTCTTATTTGATGTTATGACTGCACCAGCGGGATCCGATCTTATAGTCAGTCTTTTTCCCACGATCACATTCTCATAATAAGTAATAGGGTCTACCAATATCGTATGCCCATCTAAAGTTAAGCGATCATCTATTGCCGCCTGAATGGTGTTGTAGTTTATTCCTGTATTTTGATTATGAATTCTTCCAGTGCCTCCATCTACAGCCCATCCCCATGTCTTTGAGACTGAAACATAACCATCAGAGGCATTTGCTTTAACAGTATGTGTCCCAACACCTATTGTTTTGCTATAGTAGCCTGATTCTTTTACATTTGAAGTTGTATTAACAATAGAATCATCTATATACCAGGTTACATTGGCTATTTTATTAAGGCTTATCCTAAACCACACACCTGTACCTATCTGTGTCGTGGGACTGGTAGAAGGTTCAAAATGTATTATCGTTAGGGTATCCACGACATTGACCGTTCTTGTTTTCGGATCAGCATTATTGTTGCTTGAGTCTTTTACATTATAGGTGACAGTATATGTGCCAACGACTGCTGTGTTAACAGGATTGGCCGTTATCATGGAAGAGGTAATATTACCGTCAACATCATCAGATGCAGTTGCTCCGGCATCGGTATATGAAGAGCCTGCTTCAACAGTTACTGGATTAGAGCCAAGTACGCTGATGACAGGTTTTTTTGTATCTACCACATTGACCATTCTTGTTTTCTGATCAGCATTATTGTTGCTTGAGTCTTTTACATTATAGGTGACAGTATATGTGCCAACGACTGCTG
>JBAQLI010000098.1:0-17777 GCA_049301735.1 Candidatus Methanoperedens sp. | reverse complement strand
GAAATTATCTGAAGTCAATTGGAATAAGTTATTAAAGTAAAGTTGTTACGACCAAAAATCAGCTAAATTCTGGAAGGCACCGGGGTGCCTGCTATTGCTTTCAATTTTTGGGTGGGAAACTTGGGTTGCAAACAAAATATATTAGCACCATGTGAGATAGTAGCCAAAATAAGTTAGGTAGTTAGAATGTCAGATATTTCAGGACAAGCATTACGTGGAAGACAAAAGAGGCTACTTCATCGATATCAAGAGATGGCTAATACGGGGAGTATTAAGGATATTTCCGAATTAATTCCTCGCTTCTTGGATAACTTTGAAATCGAGGAAAAGATGTATGAATACATTGGAGTAGAAACACAATACTACCCAGTTTTTTTCGATAATATCTTTAGAAGCATGGGGTATCAGTTGTATGCAGGTGAACTCCCTTCTATCTCGGGGATTATGCCCCGTTTTAAAACTCTACCCTATTTTGTTGCTATAGATTCAAAAAGAGCAATTCTTTTTGGATCTGATCCCAAATCTCTATACGCTGAACTTGCAGATATTCAACCAGTATGCCCACTTCCTGTGATGGGTCTATGTTATGGCACATGGTCACGAATAAAAGAAAGAGAAATAAACGATTGGGACGTTCAAAACCGACGAGTTGCAACAGCTTTGGGCTTAAGTTTTTCTCGGTATCAATTCTACAGTTTTAAAAACAGGAATCGAATTGTCATATCCATCTCAAATAAAGGAAATAACAAATCTTGCGCTTGAGCTAGGTCTCCCACAAATGCTGTCCCTCTCTGTAGAAAATCTCGCAGTATATGGGGCATTTCAAGCATCTCGACATACTTGGCCTTTTTATGAGAGGCATTTTATTTCTATGTGTGACAGTTCAATTAAAAGTGGTCATGAACTTGATAAAGGCAAACTGACAAAGATTGAACCTGTTGAAGCTGTCAACGATCCAGAATATTTTTTTAAAGAACTACGTGACTTAGAGTTGATTAAAAGAAATATGAAAGATTCTTTTGATATAAACACTAACGGAAGCAAATTTATTGAACAAAAAATAGTCTCTACTCCGCAGGAAGCAACTCTATATAATTTAAGCGTAAATCTTCGTGATGAAATGAAAAGTGGATTTAATTCGATTCTTCAACAATTGAAAATAAGACCAATAATAAGTAGTGAAATTGAACTGTTTATAGACGATATCGAATCATTTTCGATAGCAAGAAACATCTCCAGATCGACAGTCAATGAACAAACATTAAGTGAAGATCATATTCAAATGAAATTGGAAGAGATTTTAGGCGAACCATGGCATAGAAAAGATTGGGGAGGCGAAACGTGTGATTTATATACTTCTAACTTAATTATTAAAGGAAAAAGATACAGAGCTGCATTCTTACTTAAGGGTTCGGGTACAAAAGGCAAATTAACTATTGCAAAATGTGGAAAAAACGGAGATCAAATACAAAGACTTTTTAAATGTCCTGCAGACGTATTTATAATTCAACATATTTCTGAAATTGATGAAGCTGTTGTTGAAGAAGCAAAACAAAAAATCAGAGCTATACAATTAAAGAATCCAAAAGCACGATTTTATATCATAGACGGGTTGGATACTCAAAGATTAATTCGAGCTTACTCTAATTTAAGTGAGTAACAAATATGAACATCCTTGGTTTATCTCGGTTCCTCAGAACGGCGGTCTGTGACTCATTTTTTGTCAATTTCCAACCAAAATATTTTCAGTTTGCAGTACATCGCAAAAACAACCACTTAATAAATCCCTCAACATCAATCTAACCAAAACCTCCAAAATCCTCGACCATCATCTAACCATATATATACCCTTCCGCTCAAAATAATCCATTATGCTCGATCAATCCATCCGTTCATGGAACCCATGGTGGGCTCAAAAGATTCCTCCATCCCTCACAGGCATCAGGAGGGATATCACAGAAGACATCATCAAAAGCCTCGGCACTCCACACATAAAGGACATAATTGGGGTCAGGCGCTGCGGCAAGACCACAATTCTCTATCAGGTGGCAGACCATCCTGACTTCCCAGGGAGTGCGGGGAAAGGACATCATGTTTCTGAACTTGGATGACCTATCGATAAACGCTGCCTCATTTGAAGAGCTCCAGAAAGAGATTTTTAAAATAAATCCTGATATATCCCACATATTCCTTGATGAGATACAGCAGAAAACAGGATAGGAACTCTGGGTCAGGACTCTTTACGACACAAAAAAAATTCCAGAGGATATTTATTTCTGGCTCATCTGCAAGCCTGCTTTCAGCGCTATAAGATGTTATACAAGGCTATAGTAACTTATAAATATATTCAAAAAAGAATTACTATCATGGTCACAACTATCCAGATAAAAGAAGAAATAAAATCAACATTAACACAGATGAAACTGTTTGAACGGGAGACCTATAACGATGTCTTAGAAAGACTCATCGAAGACGTTCAAGAACTCAATGAGGAAACGAAAAAAGAGATAGAATCCGCAATAAAAGAGATCAAAAGCGGTAAATACGTGACACATGAAAATCTTGCCAGAGAAATGGGATTCTGATGAAATTTCAGATAATATGGTCAGAATCGGCAGCAGACGAGCTTAAAAAATGAGAAAGAACCGTAGCAAAGCGTATTTATAAAAAAGTTTCACAGCTTTGTGAAAATCCATATCATTTTGATGTGACAAAAATGGTAGGAGATCCATATTTTCGACTGCGCGTTGGTGATTATCGTGTCATTTTTGATATACAGAATAACCTGCTTCGAATACTTGTTCTTAAAATAAAGCATAAATAGGAATACTTAACAATAGGATATCGAATGAATAGATAATCAGAGAATTTATAGATTTTCAAAATTATAAACTATTTAAATAAGTACGGTTATTATTCACCTGTTTTCATAAATATAGCGGATTTAAGGATTGTTTTTCACCCCATTGAGGTTAAGACCTAACTTTGGCCTGCCTTTAAAATTATATCTTTGCCTGAAATCCCTACGTCCAGTTGAAAGCATTGTTTCAAAAGGTGTTGTAACAAAGCTGAGAGGTAGATTACATTCTATAAACTTAAATTTGAAAATATTCTTTGTAAATGTGTAAAATAATATTATATGTAAACAACTTTCAAGTATAAAATTAGCAAATGACTTTATGATATAATAAAACTTTTAAAAAGAGTATTATGGTGATAAAAAACAGGATTATACAAAAAATCAATTACGTTCCCAATAATTTATTATCTGACTTGGAAAAACATATTGATCTCTTGATACAAAATAATGCAAAAACAAATACGATAAAATGTTCTACTGATAGACAATTGGAAAAATTAAAGATTAAGATGAATCCTGATAACAATGACATCTCATCTATGGCCAAAAACCTTAAAAAGGATTGGGATACCATTAAAGAAAATGGTATTCTAACTGAGTATTTTATTACAATACTCCGCGAATATAGAAACCCGCAGACCGATTCATTTTTAGTAAAAAGAATAAAATGTGATAGTCGCACAGGTGGCTATTTCGAAGATAATTTTAATTTTTTCTTAAAAAGTTATTTATATTCAAAACCCGATTTGTGGTCTAACAACAATTCTTTTCAAGAAATAGAGATTATTAGAAATCAACCAATCCCTGTTCCGGGTGAAAGATATAAAAAAGAACCTGATATTTTAATTAGAGACCATAAAACAAAAACACCAATATATGTTATCGAATTGAAAGCGGGTTACACTAAAAGAAGTCTGATAAGAGAGTACAATTCTTATCAACAAATCTGGATAAAATTAGATAAAAATATAAATTTTATATATATTATATTCAGCGCAAACAGTAAACTTAAAACAAATACTTATAAGAAAGTTGAAGGATGCCGGGTAATTTGTTATGATTTTAGAACAGATAAAGACAGTCAAATAAAAGGCATAACTCCTCAAATTGTTGATTCTATTGAAGCTATTTTTGAAGAAATATATGAAACAATAATCCGGTTTAAGAAAGAAACGTCCTTTATTCCGTTTGAATAGTCGGGTCAATCCAATTTAAGAACGTCTATTCATATTGTTTTCTTATATCATCTACGATGAGTTATAAACGGACATCTCATAGATTGAATGGAATATGACTTAAGCAATTAACTTTCAAATTCATATTAAAGCTATCTTGTGAGATACATAATTAGATATACTATAAGATATATTTTGATATTTGAGGTGCTAAAGATGAAAACTCTTAAAGTTAGAAAAATTGGTGCATCTTTAATTGTAACAATTCCAAAGGATATTTGCGAGCTGTTCCACATTGAAGAAGGTACGAATCTAGAATTAGAAGTGATGGGGTCGGATACGTTACGACTAAAGGTGAAATAAATATGAAATCAAAAACTACGGATGTGGAAGAAAACGATTCTTGGATTGATGTACTTTTAGGGATAAATGAAAATGAAATGCAGCAAGAATGCAGTTGCAGTAATGAAAAGGAAAAGGAGCTTCTTGAATTGCAGAGATACCATATTAAATTGCAAAAGGAAATAGACAAAATAACCAGAGAGTCCCCCACCATTGCGGAAGATGTGGCGAAAATGTGGCGAGACCACCCAGAAATAATGAAGGAACGCAGACTTAAAAGGTCAATCAAAGAAAAAAACATTGAGCTAGAACAGCAGCGCGAATCAAATGACCAAATCTTGAACGATCTTGAGGCCAATAAGGTAGACGGTTCAATTACCTCATCGGGAAATACTGTAGACCTGTCAGAATGGGAATAGGGGACTTAAATTGAGTGAAATACTAAGATGCGTTCTGCGGTCATGTTTTGTTGCGGGGGGGAGCATTCACCCACGTTTAATAATCCTATATTCGGGTCATTGAAGGAAATTAGAGAGTATATCGAACTTTGGCAGCCTAAATATATTGTCTGGATATTATAGTTTTATCTTTTACTTTTTAAATCATTCGTGTTAATACCGACTGTTCGTATATCACCTAACTATTCATAAACCTTAAATATCCAGATAAATATATTACAGATACATTATGAATAAGTGCGATAAATGCAGCAAACGAATGAATTGTACTTTATACCTGCTAAACCTGCGAACTATCCCTAAGAAGTAGCCACCTCTCATCCACGCCATACTATACCCTTTTAGCTCTTGTTCTGGCAACGATCATCTTAAAAAGGTATCTTTACATGACTTGATGGGTAAACGTGTCCTATAACTCATCTGTGAGGTTCGGAGATATGCCAGATAACTTTCATGATCTCTATGGATGTTCCTGGCAGGACTGGACATGGGCTTAACTCACTGAGATTAGAAAAAGATGATGCTAACTCGTGCCATTTGGTTAGCACTACTGACACAAAAATATAAATCCTTATAAAATAATTATACCATGCGCAAAAGTCATAAAAAATACTGGCATTTCCGGGGTGTCTTCCTCATCCCTGAGTCACAATAACTATTTTTCTTTAAAAATGAACTAACGAAAGTGTAACATTCATTAGTATAATACACTCACGAAATGGCAACATTCGTTAGTTGAATTAATCCGCTTTGATCGTGACCCGCTTCAATTCAATGTTACCCTTATCATCTTTAAAGAACCCTACAGTATCCCCTTTTTTAATGTGTAGCATGTCAGCGACTTCTTTTATTAGCGTTATCTTGTTGTCAGTCGATACTTTAGAGGTGTTTATGAGTTCCATGATAGTATAATATTGTCAGAAAATGTATTTATACTAATCCGTACATTGTTAGATAGTACGATTCGTACATTTCTAAAATATAAAACAACTATCTCACTCCCACACAAAAACGAATCGTACCTTTTTCTTATAAAACTAGGATTATGGTAAAATCGCTATCGGTAAATAACCCTGACGATGCGATATAGGGCATTATCTCTATGTAGATAGGGATAGAATACCTATGAAATCAAGCTATATAGGCTAATTTACGATAAAAAATAGTGAAGTGGATTTTATCTATCTTCTTTTCTTACCACTTCCAATTATTGTATGATGCTTTCCTGCAAAGTCAAATCCCAGCAGGTCTCTATGATCTCTCCGGATCTCTCTATGATCTCCAGCTCTCTCCCTCTGTTGGTTCTGTTCATTCTTTCTTTTCTGTTCGTTCTGTTCGTGGGAATATTGCTGGCTTTTTGTCCGAAATGGGTATAATAGGTCTGTCATATTTTGACTCCTCTTTTTACCATAGTTCTAAAAGTCTTGTGAATATTGCCATTAAAATTACGGGTGCTATCAATCCCAAAACGCTTTTATTGGGTGTTGTGAATACGATTAAAAACCAAATTATCGAAAGTCCTAAAAATACCCAGAGAACAGTAAGCCCGGTTTCAGTATTTGAAATTGTGTTTAAGGTTACTGTTGGCGGTGCTAATGGTGTTTTTCCAACTATAATTGTATTATTTATAGTATTATTTGTTGTAGTTCCGCTACTCCCTGAACTTCCACTGCTGCCGGAAATTGTCGGGGTTGTTACGGTGAATGCTTGTGATGCTGCTATGAATACGTTACTTGCGGTATCATTGTCAGATACATAAAAACCAGTTATAGTGTAGCTTCCTGCCGTTCCTGAGCTATATAAATACGTCCAGTTTGAAGTATTAACTGTATTAGTCATACTGTAATTGGTAGTACTCCCAAGATTGAATAATACGCTTACATTCATGATAGTGACATTATCCCCGTCTAAATCACTGGCATTAATTGCAGTAATTAAAAGGGATTGCGCTGTTGTGATTGATGCAGCAGATATACTTAAGGATTCGATAGTAGGGTTATTATTTGGAATCTGACTGTTTAAGCTCGTTCCATTTCCTAAAGTATCTGATGTTAAATTATATCCGTAAACGGTAATATTGCTATATCCATGAGGTAGAACAGTTGTGTTATTAAAGTTTGTTGAACTTCCATTGACCCAAACGCCATTAACACTGACATTGAATGAATCAGTATTTACGGAAGTTGTCCAGCTATGATTTATCCAGAAATTACCTGTCGATGCTGTGATGTCTAAAGGCTGTCCTGGTGTATTGCTGTTTACTGATACTGAGAAATTAAAAGTATCTGTTGAGCCGTTACTATCACTTACATTAATGTGCCAGTTATAAGTTCCGTTGTCTCCGGCTTGTGGAGTCCATGACAATGAACCGTTAGATGATGTGAAATTTCCTTTATTCGCATTACTGGCAAATGTTAGAGGATCGCTATCTAAATCTAATGCAGATGGTATGATCTGTAAGAGTCCACCTATGGGTATTGTATAGGTTGCCGAGATATTACCGATTACTGCCGGGTTATTATCAAGCTGGGTATTAAGTGATACCGGAGAACTAAGGTTAGTATATCCAGTTGAATTGTAAGCGTAAACAGTGATATTTGACCATCCATGAGGTAAGACCGTTGTGTTTAGATAAGGATTTGTTCCATTAATCCAAGTTCCATTCTGGGATACGTTATAACTATCGGTTATACTCCCTGTTCCGTTTGTCCATGTGTGATTTATCCAGAAATTACCTTGCGAAGCAGCTAGGGTTATCGGTACAGGTGCTAAATATAATTTTTCTAATGTTATATTATCAAAATAATAGTTTTCATTTGCATATCCCATAAGTCCGAAATAAAATTGTAATCTAGCATCATTAACGGGTGATGAGAACCCAGATGTTGTGAAATTTGTCTCATATCGTGTTAAAGATGTGTTTATATTTATATTATTCCAGTCTAATCCGTAATTCGTGTACGGTGAAACATGTTGAAAAAGATTTACATCTATATTATGCCCTGATGTTGAATTCATAACTGCTTCGAAATGATAATAGGTGTCAGGGCTTAATGATAGGTCATATTGATATAGTTGATTTGCTGTGTCTGGTGCTGTGATGTTCACTCTCATGCGACCAGAAACAACGGACTTATTCCCATTTCCTGAAAAAGTCCACCCTGTAGTTCCCGATGAAAAATTTCCATTTGTTATGGTTGGGTCGATTGTGACCGTAGAACCTGCCGGGAATACTCCACCATTTTTAGTAAATCCGATTGCTGCCACATTTCCAGCGTAATTAACTCCAAGAAGTGATGAAGTGGGCTTAATGTATAAATCAGTAACGGAAAAGCCATTATCGATAATGTCTTGATAATCAAAAAGCATGTTGTTATTTATTTTCAGTGATGGGAGATTATTATTTAGATTACCTGATATATGTATATTCGGGGTAGATTGAATTGTATAATTTACATTGTTATATAATATTGTGTCGCCTTGATTGACTGTAAACACGTAATAGAATTTAGCATTTGTGATTGATACAGGTAACGTATTGGTTAGGGTGTTAGTGATTTTTGTTGAGTAAGGAGTAAATGCAAAGTCAGTTATCCAGTTATTTCCGTTATTGGTTGCCCTTACGTCTATATTATCCCCTGTTTGGCTTACTGATTGAGTCCATGTATAGTCCGATGTGAATTTTACAAAGTTAGTTCCGCTTGCTGTTCCTGAAAGGGCAAAACCGAAGTATGTAGATTTACCATTGCCATAGTTGATATTGTAAATACCGTCTGCTGTGGATGAATAGACAAAATTGTTATGATCTATAATTGTATTTCCATCCACTATGGGGTTATTTACCGGGAAGTCATTCCAAGTATAAGCATTTGCAGGACTGGCAATAGACAATAGGGATATTGCTATTAAGATTAAG
This sequence comes from Candidatus Methanoperedens sp., assembly GCA_049301735.1. GTDB lineage: Archaea > Halobacteriota > Methanosarcinia > Methanosarcinales > Methanoperedenaceae > Methanoperedens. The sequence goes on along the minus strand of JBAQLI010000098.1, from coordinate 9,026 downwards.
ATTGATTTGAGATTACTCATTTTTATACCTCCAGATAATAATTAATCCTACGACCGCTAGAACTCCCTGAAATTGAAATCCCGGAGTCTCTTTTACATGAAGGGCATCAGCGATAGGTTTAGGTATGATCTTGGGTTTAAAGGGGGTTACTGTTGGCTGTGGATATGGTTGATATGTAACGGTTGGTACTGGATAGGGGTTATAGGTCGGGTAGGGTGTTGGTGATACTGTATATGTCGGGCTTGCTGTGGGAATTGCTACCGGGTTCACATTGAATGATCGAAATGCCATTATTGCGCCAGATGAATCGCTAACATAAGCCACCCATACCCCTCTTTCAAGGCTGTATAAATAAGATTTTGATTCAGTATAAGAAACGCACTTATCCGCAGTCAAATAACTACTCCGCAGATATGTATTTGTGGCTGATTTGAGTTTATAATAGCCACCTGACGAACCAACACAGTAATTAATTGAAATTGAGTCTCCCGATTCTGACATTTCCACATTCCAAAACGCTAATGCTGGCATTGGTAATAGAACTAACATTAAGAATAGTATTGATATTAATTTTATTGATTTCATAAATACTGCTCCTGGTGCTTCTCGATTTGTTTTTGAATATAATTTTCAAACCATTTCGCTTCTTGTGGGTCGCTGTCTGTTTCTGCCGGGCTTTTCTTGTTTTGCATGATTACACCTCTCCATTTCGCTTTTGTGTACAACAATCAACCAATTTCCCCAGTTTTTCGGTCTGTTCGTATTTTCTATAATTTTCCAAATAGTCCAGAGTATTGCGTATCTCAAAAGTTCCTTTTTCATTTAATTTAATACTGGACAAGCTGGTTTTTATCATCTCATCCCCTTTAACTAACCAAATATGAAGAGGATTTAAGTTCACTCTGTTATCGAAAGCAAGAAAAAGAAAGTAATCAGCAGTTCTATTATTGTTTATATGAAATTTCCACATGCCTTTACTATCCCCTTTGCTCAAACAACTTGACTTAACGTCTATTTTATACCCACGTTTACAGATAAAATCATATCCAGGGTTGGTTATTGGCATTCTCTGTACGTTTTCAAATACTTTTGATAATACCTGTTCTGCAATATGAACGCCAAGATACGAACCACACCCTTTATTTTTTGAAAAAAGGGGAGTAATGCCCGATTTAACTTTAGCTCTATATTCGGTCATATATTCTCGTCTATGTTTACGATGTTGGGTTATACTTATTACTGCAATGATAATTACCTCGTGTAATTGTACAAATGGGTTAAAAGTATTTAAGTATTATGTACAAATGTGTTAAAAGTTAATATATACTGTACATTATGGGTAATACTAACACTAATGGGTATAATTTTGTTTAAAATGTACAAAAGGGTTAGTTTAATTTAAATTCCTAACCACAATAAGAAAATAATAAATATGGATATTCCACCGCTTACAGTGACCCTGTGTATTCCTCGTGAGTGGACTAAGCTATCCCAGAAGGTGACAACAGAAATGACCAAAATCATTTCCAACCAAAAAGTAACCTCTTTATCCAGTGGCATGATCTAACCTTCCTTCTCTATGGCTTGCAGCTTGCAGCGATAAACAATAAATTCCCTAGTGGGTCGGGTTGCATTTCGTTCTGATAGCCAAGCGGTCATATATTCCTCTGGTGAATTATAACCATGTGATTGATATTCAATATCTACCATCTGGCCTAAAGGTAGTGGAGTTGTTTCAAGGACCTGGTAATCAATACCCTTAATATTCAGTATTTCCCCGATCTTTCTTTCAAATAAACTGTAATAATTCTCGTTATAGGCTTGTTGTGGGGTGTGTTCTATTGGATTTGATATAGAATCATTGGGGGGGTTCTTATCGCTGAGGAATTGAGCTATTCTTTGATCTGGTGTCTGTTCCTGTGGTCTTGCTTTATATTTTCTGAAATAGAGATTATATACATATTTTGAACCTGGGTGATCTGCTTGTAATTTCAATAAGTATTGTTCCGGGTCTTTTGGGCTTCGGTATCTGGAAAATGTCTTTGCATATTCTTGGAGTGTAAATCGTTCCACGTAGTATAATACATACGTATCCAAATCATATATTCTAAAATAATCCCCTATGGAATACGTTTTTTCTTCTTTTGTGAAAAACTGTAATTCCCTTTTTCTTCCTAACATTATTGCATCTTTAATTTTGTCGGATAGATTGAAATCGTACTTATTCCCGGTAGCTTCCGGGTATTGTGGGGGATATTCCCTATTTTTCCATGTAATAGTATCGGGTGTATAATCAATATGCATAGGGTTATATTTAAGATTTAAATCCTGACTATATAAGAATCTGTTTTCAAGGGTTGTAAGATACTTGATTCCTTTCGTGGTTAGTTGGTATCTGGAACAGCACCCATCATTTTTATGAGGATATGGTATCGTTTTAATGTGCTTGAATCGCAGCAGGTCTTTTAATCTGCGATCTGTAGCATTAACACTTTTCCGGGTTCGTTCTGCTATCATCAAGGAATTGGCATCACCTAGACGGCCAATAGTCCTAAGTACTTTCAATTTTGCCAGATTCCAGCGATCTTTATCTACCATGATGATTTTTATATGTATCCTGATACTTACGTACGTGTATATACACTACTATAGTCCTCAATCTAAACTATAACAAAACGATGCCATCAAGTTTATCCCTTCAATCAAAATATTTAGTATAATCGGACAAATCCAAATCCTTAAAGTTCAAATCATCTAAATTTGGTGTTTCAATCCGCTTCATGTTCAAACTTTCAGCTTCAAACATCCCAGCAACAATATCTTTAACTAGCTTTTCATCCAGATTTAGACTAATAGATAATGTTTTGATGTTCCCGGCTTGATTTGTGTCGATGTAATCAATGATCTTTGCTTCCAATACTTCTTGCTGTTTGTGGGTTAGTTTCTTTGGTTGCTGTTGGTGTTTATTCATGGTGTGGTTTCTCCTGTTGTTGTTTTTCTTTAATGAATTTGATCATGTCGGTAATATAGAAATTAGCTCCACTCATCCCGGTTATGTGGTCAATAATGCTTTTCGCATCTCGTAATTCAATGTTTAGAGTATAGTTTTCTGCTTTTTTCAAGTCCAATTCTGCAATCAATGATCTTTCGATTTCGGTTTGTTCCCTCTCTCGCTTAGTGTTGAAATTGGTTGTTAGTTCTTTGATAGTATTATTGAGTTGATTATTTTCTTTGTGGAGATTTTCAATAGACTGGCACATGTGGGCGTTTTCTCGTACCATTGAAAACGTACTTGCATCAAGGTCTGTATATTGTTTTCTCCATGAGTTCTTTTCTTCAATGACTTTTGCATATTGGTCTTTCAGGTCGTTGTATTCTGTTGCAGAATATAAACCGAAAAACTGTAAGATACTCATATTTTTTGTGTCTCTGCTTCTTCTTTCTTCTTAACTATAGCGTCTATGCGTGTTGATTTATATACTGCTATTGCCAATGTTATTAACAAAACCACTAATGAGTGGCTTACAAGGGCTAAAATAAACCCTGAAAAGAAAATTGTTTCTGTCAAAAATATTTGTTTGTTTGAATTTTTCATAAATTATCAATCCATATAATATAATTCTGCTTTTATGTAGTCTTGAAAGTAGTCACTTTTTACGATTTCAGGGGCAATAACCGTTATCCCTAGAAATATCACAAACAATATAATGATGGTTTTTGTTCTTTTATTCATGGTTACAACTCCGTATTTTTATGACATTTTGAATACGAATTACAGTCCTTTTTATTACAAAATATAATTTCGTGTTGGAGAGCAGGACAATAGATACGGATTTGTCCTTTAATCAATTGCTGTCTAAGGGTTAGTTTGTTGATTTGATTCATTTAATTCTCTTGGAATATTTCAGGATTTGTTTTTAAAAGTTCGTTCCTGATAGCAGTTCTTATTAATTCCGCTTGACTACCGAATAAACCGTTATCAATTGCCTGTTTGAATGCTGTTTCAAGTTTCCCGGTTAAAGTGGTGTGAATTTGCATATTGTACTAATGTACTTTATTGATTAAATACTTTTCTCCAATTGTACAAATAAGGTTAGTAATTGATAGTATATTATCACAATTGTATAGTATAATGGTACAATTGGGTAATTGACTATGATAGAAAAATGAGATATAAATTAGAAAATAACTATTTATGATGTAAATGGAATTAAGATCGAAGGAGAAAATAAATGAATAATTCTGATACAGAATGCGAGTCAACAAAAGAATAAAAATTAATATTATTACTAACTCTTCTTATCAACAAGAAAGTTTAGTAAAGATTTGATATCCTTCTCTAAAGATTCGATACTCTTCTCCGTTTTTTCTATTTTACTTTCAAATGTTTTGTTTGTCTGTTTAATTTCCTCAACAAGAGAAAACATCCCCATAGATATGGCATCGTATTTTACATCCATATGAGCAAAATTTGCATTGGTATTTTTTCTGAAAAGATTCAGGTATTTCATACCTGTAACATTTCCTTCGAATATCTCAGCATTTGGTTCACCATATAGCACTTTAAAAATTGTTTCTTGAATTGTTCCTATATCAAGTGGATTCTCAGTAATTTTTTTTACATTCAATAAAGGCGCATCTTCTTGATTTTTCTCAGTGATTTTCTTCTTGAATTCATCGATGGTTTTTCTATTTCCTTTACAGCAAATCTTTACTGTGCGGTCTTCTAAATTCTTGACAGAACCCAAAAGTTTTAGTTCACTCCCGATTTCAGCGACATATTGCCTGTAACCAACACCCTGAACTTTGCCCTCAACAATTATTTCAACTTCTTGTATTGGGTCTTTACTCTGCATTTCCGGCAATTTAATCTCTCCTATTATCATTTTTTCCATTCTTAATTATACCTTCTAAACAGATCGTCTAAACAGATGTGGCATACTTGACCATAATACCACATCTCATTATTATGATCATATTAGTTGTTTTAGTCATAAAAACTTTATACGCAATAAAGCTTTTCCTTTTAATCGTAGACTCCCTAGTTATTAAGTAAATTGTTCATCATGACAAATAAGCATTTTGGCAGCAATCGCAGTTATGACTTGATCGTAGGATTGAGTGATTTTTATTAATGGATTTGTCATGGCTTCCTCTTTTTCGTGGATTCTCTGAGCTGGGCTTTTCCCCTCTTTTGTATTTGCATCATCTTTTTCCTCATTTCTCTGCGTTCATTGTCGTATTGTTGTCTGCTAGTCATAATTGATGCCAGTACTTAACGATTTTTTCTCTTACAACTTTAATTTCCTTACCAGTCACCCCAATATTATTTTGATATTTCTTATATACTGTCGTGAACCTGCCAGAGTCGAATCTATTAAGACCCACCTTATTTTTAAATAGGCTCTTGTTTTGTAATATCTCCGGGCATTCCTGGTTCTTCATGATGGTTGTAAGAAGTGGGTCAAGTATCTGCCAGTCGTGCAACATTCTAATTGATTTCTCCGCTTCTTCTTTTGATTTGAAATTGGTTACTTTCGTAATGATCTGGGTTCGTTTTTCTTGTTCAACTTCAAACGTAAGTTGCTTTAACATGATTATATCACCTTGTGGTATGATGTGGTAGGCTTACCGATTGTGAATTGTATGTGTATGTACTCATGAGTTGAAGGGGAGTTGAAGGGTTTACAACTGCATCCAAACAAAAAATGGAGAAAATCATTTCCCTCTTTTCCTCATAACTGAACACATCGACCCGTTACAATGTCCATACTTCATAAGAAATGAACATGGGGAATATGTTTTTTCTTTCTCGTAAAACTTATTTATTCTCTCATCGATTAAAGGGAAGTCTCGCGCAGGAGTACATTTTGTTTCAATCCATATTTTGATTATTTCTTTTGTTTTCTCTATTGGATATTTACCCCATGTTTTATATGCCAATATTAAACCGTCTGCTGTTGGTTCTCTGCCGGGGTGTACCTGTCCGTTCTCCTCTGCGTGTTTGACTCCATGACATTTAACCCATTCTCCAGTATTATGATAAATCGGTTTTGTGGCTTTTAGCACCTTATCTGCGTGTTCCTGGGCTTCTCTCTGCTTGATGATGTATGATTCTATTTTTTTTGTCAGCGAGTGCATAACCTCAGTATTATCTTTTTCATTCTGCTGGATGATCGTAGCGAGGTCAATATCTTGCCGGGGATTCTTAGCCAATTCTTTTATATGCTCCAGTGGGTTAATATTCCACAAATCAGATTCTAATAATGGAATGCAATATAAACCGCTTGATTTGTGTTTCGTGTTTGGTAGCCTGCTTATCCTGCTCTGTCCATCCTTTGTGCTATCACAAAGCGTCTTGAGTGGATTCTCTGTTTTCTTACTCAATGGATGAAACAAATTTCTCACATAATCATCGAAGTGTGATACTACTCCTTTGATATTGCGCGGTTCTATTACTATCGGTTCGAAGTCGATATATAACGCTATTCCTTTATTTCCGCTCCAGTATATTCTGGACTTAACGCCATGATCTTCTTTTAGCATCAAAACGATGTTTCGTGCTTCATATATCGCTTTCAGTGGGTCGGTTTCATCATCAAAATCCAGATAATAACAATCTATGATTGCGCTGTCGCGGTTTACTATGTCCTCAAACTCTGCTTTATGGTTTTTGAATATATCGGTTCTGGGTATGCCGGATTCTTTTAATCCTCTAAACGTTTCAATGTTCTTATTGTCGCTTCGAATGTCAGGGAAGGAATACACCGAAATATAAGCATTAAGTCCTTTTGTCCTGTTCCATGTTGTGACCTTGTTTATGAGGTCGATTTGTGATTTGATAATGTCCTTGTTGAACCTGCACATTCTCCAGGGTACTCCAAACTCTCTTGGGTATCTTCCCTTACAATGGGCAATAATTGGGTTATTTATAGGAGATTCAAACATGATAATTAGACCCCTTTATATACTGATGGTTTTGTAATCCTTCTGTAATCCTGCTCAGGATTACATTTTTTAAAGCATCTCGTTTCTGGTTTTTATGCATGTAATCCTGTAATCCTTTTTTTTTACATCCCATCAAAATAATTTTCAAAATAATTTTTCCTTTCACACGCGAGAAGGTATATTTTAGGATTACAGGATTACATAGAGAATATAATAGTTCTATAGATATTGTTTTTAAGTGTAATCCTTTTGTAATCCTTGTAATCCTTGAGAAATATTTAAATCCAAGGGATAGCGTTTCGGTCAGGATTACAGTTTTAGACAGTTTCATTATTTCACCTTCTTTTCATCATCTGGAGACGCTATATCAACAACAGAACGCATAAAGGAATATACTTGCACAACATCACCTTCGATTCTTACTCCTCGTGTCTTTTTCCCATTTGCTCCAACCCTTATATATCCACTTTCAGCAAATTCATTCATTAAAGCGCCCATATTGAACTTTGCTTTATCAAGTTCATACCGTAGTTCAGATGGTATTATGTTATAGTATTCAGGTGTAATGTCTCCAAGAATCTTATATTTCAAGGGGTGTCCTTCCTGATCTGTATTTCTGTCACCGTTAACAAGAAAATTTGATTTGTTCGCAGCAATCCAGCTTTTTATATGGTTAAGTCCTCTAGCTGTTATGTTTTCTAATTCCTTTTCAGGCAAAAGAGTTTCAAACTTGTTTAATACTATTTGCTTTGCGTCTTGTTGTTCTCCTCCAAGTTCCTTATATATGTCTTCAAATATTATTCCGGCTGTCAGTATGGAAGCATAAGTATTAGATGACCTCTCAGCAATTCCAGCCAATTCTTGATTGAATGCAAACTTTCCAATTATAGCGCGAGTTGATTCTAAACTCTCTTTGTGTATTTTTTTTATTTTGTCATGGTTTGAAATTAACCATCTTACCAGAATTGGCGCAAATACTCCATAGTGCTCTTGTTTTCCTGCCTCGAATGTCCTTACTGCTTCAATGTCTGTTGCTCCAAGTCCACCCTTTCTAGAAATTTCTATAACTCTCATCCCGATACCACCATTAGAGCTTTCGGTTATGATGGGGTTTTCACTTGTCATCTGTGCGACTGTTCGCCATGTATTGAGGTCTTGAACGCCTCCAAGTTTTGCGCCTCGGAGCTTACCCACACCATTACCGATTATATAGATAATATTATCAAGTTGTTTCTGGTCAATGTTGTGCGCTTCATCAATTAATACGGGCATATCACAAAACGCGGTTAGGGTTCTCTCAATCCCTACCTCTGTCGCCTTTCCTGAAAAAATTAATTCCTCTGAGAAACCATACATAGACAGAGCCACCTCTGAAGTAGTGGTTTTTCCGATACTTGTTTTTCCAGTATCCGATAAGGTATAATTCGATTCTCTGATTATGTTTAGGATTGTTGGCACTACAGCAGTATATATTTTAAACCGTTGATTCTGGTGCTTCATCATTCCAGATGTGGTTTTTATCCATCCGTCAATAGTTCCTTTTTCATGTACCGCGTTAATCTGTTTGCTTGATACATTTAATTCAATCTTTTCTATTCCATCTTTCGTATATTTCACAGTACCAAGCACAAAAGAACCATCATCTTTCCAACCGAATCGGTCATAAATTAAAGATTCTTTAATCCGATTAAGTGTCCTATAACCCATAATATATTTACACAGTAGTTTAGAGTTTGATTCAACCGTAATTACTCCATACGATGCCAGCATGTTAATTCCTTTTTTGTTGGCTAAATCCCCAGCGGAAAACGATATTTCTTTATTGTTAAATTTAAGTTTTAGTGCAGTTTCCTTGGTATCGAGATTCTCCAATTGTTCAACAATTTCAAAAGGACTTGAAAGTAATATCCTATGTGTTTTTATGAGATTTCCATCATCATCGAACTCGTTCACTAGTGGACTGTTTGATAAGTAATTTCCGAAATTCAACTAACAAATCGATCCATCCATCTTTTAAGATCATGCCTTGTCCAAGACCATAAGATTGGGTGTGCGAACATATGATTGTATTCCCGCCA
>JBAQLI010000097.1:0-57886 GCA_049301735.1 Candidatus Methanoperedens sp. | reverse complement strand
GTTTTTGAGAATAATGAACTGGATAGTGTTTTGATATCCTCCCTTCATTCTATTTTAGAGATGGAAGCTTGCTCAGAAATTGTTTAATCGTATTTTTATAAAACCCAAGCGAATCATGACGGTATGGGTTATTAGCACTCATTAGTACTCATCATAGATTCATCATTAGATCTGTGAAGCAAATCAGTAACAGCCCTGAAGGTTAACACACGAAACCAAGTCCCTACAACTTAACAGAACCTTTGAGCGTCAACTTTAAATAGGATAATGTATTAAAGGTGATACGATGGGCAGGTAAATCTAATTTTATACTAACCCCCACTCCCCAACCTGTCCATCATTTTGTTCACATAATTTTCAGAAATTATCTTATCGACCCAACATCAGCAAAACCCTGTCTCTGTCCCGTACCGGCTTCGCGTTCTAATTTATCTTTATTAAATAGGAGTTTAATGACATTCTGTGCATGTTCACGGGTTCTTTTTTCCATCAGCCATGCAAGCTCTTTTTCATCCTTTCCTTCATCTTCATGCACGAAGACTTCAATGATGTGCGTGTTGGTCATCAATTGTGCCTGTATTATCCCCTGTGATGCCTCATGCGCACACATTTTGTCGATTGGTTGGGAGCCGGGCATGCCAAGCGCCATCACAATATCACATTTTTTCTTTTCGATCAATATCTTGCATGCCACAGGAAGGTCTTTTACTCCGGGAACAGTATAGCGCTCTATCTGCACGGAAGCATTTTTTCGCAATTCATCGATCGCGATCTTCCCCATATTTATCCGGGAAAAAGTTGTATCAGCTATTCCGACTTTAGGCATATATATTCAGTCAAAATAGCTTTTAACATATATTAAGCATTAACTTATTATTAATTTTCATGGATTTTATTAAAATTTTTAATGAGTACTTATATGTAAATTAGTGGTAAAAATCACACCACTTGCATATACCATCTACTAATCACGCTCATGCGAATTCGTGGGATGATGTGCGCCGCACTAAGCACGCCGCCCAAGGGGGACGCTGTACTTACTGCGGGAGGTTTGGCGACAGCCCTGGCCGGACAGTCGCGGTTTGAGACTTCCTATTATTTTCTGGTTTAAAAACCACAGAGAGCACAGAGGACACAGAGAAAAATGGCAACGCTCTGTGCTCTCTGAGTGCTCTGTGGTTGATTACCTATACAAATATTCTTTTTTCCTACAGAGGATGTGCAAAACAATCATCAACCTTCCGTTCACGCAAAAAGAAATCCGTCGCCTGCTGCCCGCCCTTTATCAAATGCTGTGCGCCCAACTTGAAGGTTTGCCCTAGGGGAATGCTTGACCGCCTGCGGGCGGGAATAATATATTTCTGCGAGGGCGCAGAGTAACAAACCATCAAGAGGCGCACCGCATAGGTCTTATCAGGGCGGGCAGGCGATAGGGCGACGGATATACTCTTTTTGAATGTTCCACTCCAGTGAGGGCGCATGAGAAATATGTGTTTCTTGAAGAGGGCGGGTCAGGGCTCCTGGTGCGCTGGATACCTCTATCATGACCTTCGGGTGGGGTTTAGCATATCTTTCTATATGGCCATGCTGGTTTTATGGATCGGAGATGTTATTGGAGAAATTCATCCAATTCAAGATAAAAAATCATGTATATGCAAATTCTGTAGACCTTAACTTTAAGTCAGAGGTCGGTAACTGCTCCTATGCGGTCAATCTCATGTTCCTGAAATTTGATAGAAAGCCAAAAGCATCTTAAAATATTGAAAATCAAACATTCTGTGTAGTATTTAAATAAAAGAAAGAAGTATGGTCATAATAATATCTGGGTCATTATGGCTAAAAATACATCCATTAAGAAATCAGCTTCAAAGACCTTAAAAGGAAAATCATCCGTCGAAAAGGGAAAAAAGTTTGAGGACACAGTAGCTGATATTTTTCGACTTCTAGGTGCTGAAGTCATTCAGAATATAGAGATTTGTCAGAAAAAAGTAGATATTCTTGCTACATTTCGACTTCCAGGTAGTTCTACTGCGCATCGTGTGATTGTTGAATGTAAGGATGAAAAGAAAGGTGTTGATCAGAATACAAGAGTAATGTATTTCAAAGGACTTCTTGATCTTGCAAGAAAATCAAGAGATGCAGACTCAGCGGAAATCATTACACGTGTTTCTTGGAGCGATCCTGCTAAAGGATTTGCTCGCTCATCAGGAATTGCATTACTAACCTACACTGAAAAGATGGCGCAACTTATTGATTTTACATCGTATCTTAAAGATAATGTTAAAAAATTTGAAAAAGGAGATTCTAGCCGACATGGCGAACCTCCGCTAGGAGCATACTATGTTGATCTTAGCGCGACACATATTATTAGAAAAGGAATTGAACGAATTCCTATTATTGAAGATTATGTTCATAAATGGATATGCAGTAATACACAACAACATTTAGCTATCTTGGGCGAATACGGCACTGGAAAAAGCTCTTGGTGCCAGAAATTGACTCATGATTTGGCTGCTTCGTATCTTCAAGCTCCAAGTTCCAGAAGAATTCCAATTTTATTTAATCTACGTGAATTTACTAAGACCTTGAAGATTGAATCACTTGTTACCTCTTTTCTCGATGAAGAATGTGGCGTATTAAATCCTAGGTTCAGATTATTCCAGGCAATGAATGATGCTGGTATCTTTCTCCTCATCTTTGATGGTTTTGATGAGATGGCAGTAAGAGTAGATGCAGATACACTGGAAATAAATCTTCAAGAAATTGAGAAACTTGCAGCCTCTCCGAAGAGCAAGATTATCCTTACCAGTAGGCTTGAGTATTTTATTAGCGGTGCAGAGGAGAAAAAGATTCTATGTCCGAAAGAAGAACTTCTTGCAACTCGCCAAACTGAATATGAGATCCTGAAAATTGTACCGTGGGACGATGAACGGATCGATTCTTTTTTGAAAAAGAGAGTACCGTTGATTAAAGAAGCTAAACAGCCGTGGACTTATTACCGTGATTGCATAAAGAGGATAGAGGGTTTATCGGATCTTTCTAGACGCCCTGTACTTTTAGATATGATTGCAAAGACCTTACCCCAATTGATTGAAAGTGGTAAGTCGATTAATCGTCCAAATTTATATGAGACTTATCTCTCAGGAGAAATCAAGCGTCAGAGGATTTTGAAGCAAAGGGCTCTCTTGCTCCCAGAAGCTTCGCGTTTCTCATTGCTTCAGCACTTAGCCTTAGATTTTTATGTTGGTGAAATATCCGCCATTAATTTTGCCGATGCAGTAAAACATCTAGAGGAAGTCATCAAACCTCCTAAGAATGAACTTGAAGCATATACAAGAGATTTCCTAACATGTTCATTTCTAGTACGAAAAGGTGACGAATATCAATTTTCCCATCGGTCTATTATGGAATACCTTATAGCAAGGACATTATTTGAAGAAATTGAACAGAATGCAACCGATGTTTTCAATATTCAAATTCTAGAACCAGTGGTTGCCGGATTCTTGACTGAGCTAAATCCAAACATAAATACACTGTGGAATTGGATAGAATCTACAAAGTCTGGAGCAATAGAGGACATTGACTATCTCGGAGGTAATGCAGCTACTATACTTTGTATGTTAGATCAACACGCCTTGTCCGGAAAAGATTTATCGAAAACCATTTTAACCGAAGCTAACTTGTATTCAGCGGATTTGAGAAACACTAATCTTAGTGGGGCCGTTATGAAAGGCGTAGATCTCAGACAGGCTCAGTTCTTTAGAGTAAATTTGGAATCAGCAAAAATTTCTGATTTTACTACTTCTGTTTTGATTCTCTTAAAGGCAAGAACTGAAGATGAAGTAGATGATTTTTTTAACGTTCTTGATGGAATAGCCGATGCAGATGTTTTCTCTATTAAATATAATAGTGAATTTAAGGATTCGGAGGTTTTTGTAACTATAGAATTTAATATCCCTAATATTGCAAGTTTAAAGTTATTCCTAAATTCTCTTGCCGATATGTCGGAGATAAAAGAGTTTTTCCTTTACGCGGATGATCATGAAAAAATGTCGCCTGAATTGAAAATCAAAAAACTAATACAAAACCAAACCATTGTATATCTACGATGATTCTACGCATATTCTAATGCAGATGACCGATGGCCCCTCCTGATCATTGCAGATAAAATCATAATAATCCCTTCCTGTTGACGTAGCCAGATAAGAATGATTCCTAACCTTTCGGTTTAAACAAATTGAGCATCGCTTTGAATTGAGGTGTTCCTCTGCATATCTTCCTTTTTGGCCTGCCCAGATCGTCAGTAATAGGCTCAAGCAAATGTTTTTTCATCAATTTGCGCCTCAGGTTATGGGTTTTACGTGAAGACTCAAAAACTTCAACATCCTTTAGCAGATAGATTATACCTTCAGAAAGGCCGGTCATTGAAGCAACAATTTTTACTATGTTCTCAAGACTTACATCATATCTTTTGATACAGGCAGCGACCTTATCGAGCATTCTGAATTGTTTATGTACCCACCTTACAAGCCTTTCAGCATCCTCATGAATTTCATTGCTGTGAAAAGATGACTAAATTATAAATATTATATGATTGTTAAAGTCCTGGGGCAGCCGATATGCAAAAAAAAATAGCATTCTTATGTGTATTTATAATGGCTTATACACTATATTTTATCGATCTTCCCCCCTGGTGGGATGGCACAACAACAGCTGTGACCTCACTGGATACTGTGAAAAACAATATAAACCTCTATGTTGATTTTTTCGGCAAACCCCCATTCATTTTTCTCTCACTTGGCACTTTATTTAAAATATTTGGATATTCACCTGAAATGATTCATGTATTCATGATGGTATTTTCAATTGCAGGCATCATCTTTACATACAAGGTCGGAGAAATCCTTGGAGGCGAGGAAATCGCATATGGTGCTTCATTTCTTCTTGCGTTTTCCCCCCTGTTCATCGCTCAATCCGTAAATCTGAATTTTGATCTTCCGAGCATGGCTCTTTTGATGGCAGCTTATTATTTTTATTTAAAGAAAAACTATGTTTTTTTAGCTATTTACGGTACAATGTTAGTGATGACAAAAGAAATCGGGATTTTATTTATAGCTGCTTTGTTACTTAGCACAATAATAAATTATACAGCAGAGAAAAGATCTAACAAATATAAATTAAGAGCTGCTCTTACAGCCCAGCTAATTCCAATCATAATATTCATCGGTTGGGCGTATGGGAATTATACAAGAAAAGGCTGGTTCCTCTTCCCAAGGGATTCCCCAATAATGAAGTTTGACTCAATATTTAATGAAAATCTCATTATGCGTTCTGAACAACTGCTAATTATCAATTATAACTGGATATTGACTATTCTGATAATATGCTCTATTCTAATCTGGTCTTACAGTTACAGACACAGACAACGCGAAAGCTTTGATCGTGAAAAAATTAAAATGCTTTTGCCTTTGATACTGTTTTCCCTCCTATTTTTCATAACTGTGGCACCTATCAGGGATTTTAATCTTCCAAGATATGTGATAGTCCTGTATCCGGCGTTCTACCTGGCATCTGCATGGGCAATATCTGTCTTATCAGGAAAGAATAGGAAATTGTTCGCAATTATCATTGTTTTTATGGCTCTGTTGTTTGCAATCCAATCCGCATATAGCGTTTACAGCCCGGATCCTTATGTTTTCCTTGATCCTGCCACGCAAAAAATATATGGGGAAAATCCTTCCCTGACCCTGGATGGTTCAGGAGTAATGGAGATTAATTTGAAGTATGTGGATTATGTGAAAGCTGATATTGAACTTGTTGGTTTTATCAATACAAATACAACCGAGCGCTCAGCTCCCTTATTATTGAACCGTTTCAATCATTATGGCATTTTCGGAGCTGCCAATAAAGGAATAGATCTCGGATATGGACAGAAGTCCCACAGGGAATATAAAGAACTGGGTGATTTCTACAGGTCACCTGATATGATCTCATATCCTGCTATCCTTGTTATCGAGAATTTCGATATGTTTGACCTTGAAAAACTATATAATATGTATAATGTAACATTATTGAAACAAATACGGGTAAATGGTGTTGGTGCAGATGTTTATCAAATCGACAAAGATTAGTTGAATAAAAAGACAAAATCAAAGGGATATCCTTCAAAGAAATAGCGAGTTTGTAATGAAACATCCACTGTCAGAGAAAAGAGTAAAGATTTCATAAAAGTGGTTTGTTTCCTGACAAGTAAAAATATAAAAAACCCATAAATTGTTCCATAAATTATCTTATTTGGAAAATATCTTGGAGGTACAGCATATTCTTCGCTCATGGAATGGAGCAAAAAATCTACAAAGGCGAATAACAAAATTATTGCAAATATTACTATAAATATCAAAACGAATTCTTTAATTTTTGCTTTTGAGATCATAGCTATTTAGATTTTGATTTTATTATATATAATTTGAGTGGTTATAAAAATTCGGATGAAGTTTTTGGCGGAGCGGGCTGGAGCTAGCCGGGCCCGGGCTGGATATCTCCCAGCTTTTCAACTGGGGGAATTTTATCCCACTGAAAATTGAGAAATTTTTGACCTGCATTTTTTATCTCATTTTCCAGATGAAATGGTATGTGCAAAAAGTTCAATTGTAACTTTATTTATGTATTTAGGAAGGCAATTACTATTGAGAAACATTCCATTATAGTCCATCACCATTCTAATAATCATAGAAAGATTTAACGTATATTAAATATAATATCAATGTGGAGGTGTAAAGTTGGCAAGTTCAAAAGGACATTCTCAATCGGCCGGGAAACCAAAAGTTGATAAAGCAGAAAATGAAAGACTAAAAAAGTTCAATGAACAATTATTTTTTTTGCCTATGAAGCGTCATAGTTTAAAAAATATGTAAATTTTAACTATTATTGAGCGTAAGAATTTGAATGAAGTTGTTGGATATAAACGCTCTGAAATGGCCAACCTGTGGAATAAATCGGGCAAGACGTTTTATCTCTATTTCGAATATTACCCTAGCCATTTTCGTGAAGGATAGCCAGAGCCATCCTTTTTTCATACTCTCACACCCTGCTTGAAGCTGCTGGGAAAAGCTTTTTGGATAAAGAATAGAGATTAAAGTTTAGTCCATCCATCCGGTGGTTTCTTCCTTCATAATAAACACATCTAACCACTATCATACGCAGTTTTCTTTCCCCATACTTCTACTTATAAGTATCATTTCAATGTCCATATATGGGATATAGATGTTCATGGATATTCATATTATATGAAACCTGGAGTCGATGTATCATTTTGACAAGGAAGCCATACATCAAATTATCTGGGATTTAGAACAGAAAGGTCTGATCAAGGTGGTCCCATATGAAGGAATAAAAATCTTACGAGAGGGGTGATTATGACCACGGGCACAGAGTGCTGGGTATCTTTGCATCGGTGCGCACATTCTCGTGACATTAACGATGATAGCTGTTTATTAAAAGCAGGTTTCTCCGGAAAAGAAATTGAGAGGCTTGACTCTACAGTAAATAAACAGAAAATTTATAAACACATCTTTTTGAGGCTTTCAGAACAACTACTTGTTTGAGGTTCGAAAAATGACATCATTAAAACAGACTGCTCCATCAGTTATAAGATGTCTCGTCAATCCATAAATAATCCCTTACCACAAAGTTTCAGCAAACTTTGTTACACTCTTGACAAAAAGGGGGTTCAGTTTCCGTATTGATATTTAACATTTTTTTGTTGAATGAAATTTTTGCTCTATAGGATTAGCCAGTTTGAACCATTTATACTCCAATATGACAATACCAATAACTACTCCCAGTTGGATCACCCTTTTTATTAATTCCGGTATGCTGCCTTCGATAAATGGGCTGAGCATTTCATTTAAAGGCGTCAAAGAATTCAGGAAGAATACGAGGAGAAGAAGTGTCCAATTATCCTTAAGGAAAGACTCGCTGAGAAAGGCCCTTGCTCTCAACAGTGTGATGTCCATTTTCCTTTCCCATTTATAAGCTGTATATACTATGAGAAATGCTCCCATTATTACAAATAACGCATAAATTATGGCAATGAACTGTAAAATGATTTGTTGGGTTAACATATATGTATATATTCGAATTATTGAATGTGCTCTATATAAACCGAGGTGTGAAGCACGTGTGAATGCTTTGAAGAGAAGAAGTATTGAGTTGAAGATCTTTCTTATTAGTTTGGAGGTAAAGCCACCAATCTCCTCAGCACCGTAATAAACAATGTTATTCAATAATATTTATCTATATATGTCAATAAATTACGATTATGATTATAATCAAAATAGAGTAACATCACATACCTTACGTAATAACATATAAGAATTATCACATTACATAAATAATTGTTTTTAATAATCTTTTATACTGTTTTATCTATTATCTAGATTATATAAAGGAAATGGAATGATTTTAAAGGATTAAACATTTTTCGGAGGACGAATGTACTTTAAAATATCATTAGACAGTAAGAATGCTTAAATTCATGATAATCATAATAAGTTCTTAGCGGCAAAATGCCACATAAAAAAGAGGTGAAATTATGAGATTGAGAAATATAACTTTGGCAGGTGTAATCCTGATCGTGCTGGCCTTTACTATAGGCATGGCTGGCGCCATAGAGAATGGTACAGATAATGAAATCCCCTCAGTCAACATAACGGGAAATTCAACTGAAACACTAACTGTCAACGTAACCGGGACTCCAACTGTAACACTAACAGCCACTCCAACAGTTACAGTACCCCCGGAAGCGGATGATAATGAGACTGAAGATGAAAGTCTGATAGGTCCCGGAAATGCATTATACGGATTAAAAATAGCATTTGAAAATATAGGTGAGGTCTTCACTTTCAATGCAAGTGAGAAACTGGGAAAACAGGTATCTCATGCAAGAAAGAGGATAGCTGAAGCAAGAGCAGCCCTAAGAAGAAATGATACTGAAGCAGCAAATAAAGCACTTGCTAAGTATGAAGAGAAAATCAATGATGTAAACGGTTCAATGTCTAAACTTTCCGGCAAAGATACTGGACTTATCAATGCACAGCAGATGATACTAAAACATCAGCTTATCCTTGAAAACCTAAGTATCTCACACCCCAATAGCACAGGACTTCAGAGAGCTTACAACAATAGCAAGAACCTTGAGATCAAGTCTGCTTCAAAAATAAGACAAAAGCTCGACATAAATGACACGAAAGAGAATCGCAAGATACCGAAAGCTGAAAAGACAGAAGTATCCACAAAAGAGGCAAAATCTGAAAAGGGATCTAAGAGATCGAATTGAAGTACAACTGAAAAAGTGATTGACTAAAGGCAATACAGGTTAGATAGGTGAAGGTTCACCTATCTTTTTTATCATAATTGTAAACCGCCAGGCACGGAATTTAAACGTGCAATGTTTGGGAGAGTGAATGAGAGCATGAATAGTACAATATGTGATAGTCCATACCGCGTAAAGCTACTAAAAGCTGGATTCATTGGCAAAAAGATCGAATATTTATATATTCTAGAAAATAATATAGAGGTTGTCAAAGTGAGTTGGTGCAATTGCAAACGGTGTAAATCATGCCGAGCCAAATCTATTCAGAACCAATTCTAGGTTCACCGCATCAATTTAGATGCTCTTATCTCTATTTTTGAAACGTTAAAGTTGCACTTATTAAAACAGATTCAGATTAATGGAAACCGAACCAGTACGTATAAATAAAAACTCATCTTTCTGATAATACAAACAATAAGTGTTAATCCACTTAGGAGTAATATCTTATGAAAATAAATGTTAACACCGTTAACAAATTTTATAGCATGGAGAGATTTAAAATTATTATTCTGAGTATAGTGATCCTGGCAATATTTTCAGGATGCATAAGCGACACAAAACCAACTATGAAAAACCAATATATAGACATAAGTGTCCAGCAGGGAAAAGGAATGATCGACCGCCAGGAAGTATTTATTCTTGATGTAAGGACAAAGAAAGAATATGAAGCAGGACACATCAAAGGTTCAACATTGCTGGCAGTCCAGAATATCCCGAAACAGGAACTTGTAGAAAAGCTCAAGGAAATCCCGAAAGACAGGAAGATTCTTGTTTATTGCAGAAGCGGTCAGCGCAGTGCAAAGGCCAGCGGGATACTTATAGAAAATGGATATTCCCAGGTTTACAATATGCAGGGTGGGATCACGGAGTGGATGAATGCCGGATATGATGTGGAAAAATAAAACCTGACATCAAAAAAAACCCATCATCTCATCATGCTCATATTTATATAACTTAATATATATACTTTCCAGTTGAAATAAGGGATTTGAAGAAAACTTGCAGCTTGCGGAAATATGTAAATCAACTAATACTTAAGATCAAGTCATGTTTCTTTAGTTGTTTTAAGGTTCAGAGATATTAAATCTCATCTTAAAATAGGGGGTGCCATTACAGTCTTTACAAGGTCCAAATAGTTAATTGTATAGACATTATGGTCATTGGTCCAAGAGAAACTTAAAATCCCAAGTCTGCTATGCATATGTCCAACCATGGCAGAGACTGCTCTATAATTGATATTAAAACCTTGTTTTATGAGTAAATCATAAATTTCAACAGTAGTACAACTCTTCGTCTGTAAAAAGAAATTCAAAAGATATTTCCTAATACCCATCTTATCTTTCGAGAGATATTTATACAGCCTACTTTTTACTCTTTCATCAATTTTTTTCATTAAATCTTTTCGACCTCTAATTTGAGATCGGCGCTAATCTTACAAAGAATGCATATCTGTGAACATTTAAAACGATTTATCATTTAAAATAGTTGTGCGCAAGCGCATAAAGTCAATTAAAACCGAATAATTTAAGTAGGTAGTCTCCTATGCAGAGTCAAATTCAAAACGAGGCTATTATTTTAGATCACAGAGGAATTAAATGACAAGAGCTGAAATTTTATCTGATATCAAACGGGCTGAAGATGAAGCCAAAGGTATGGTAATTCAGGCACAAGAAGCCAGAAACCAGAAAGTAAATGAAGCGAAATCAGAGGCCAGAGAGATTTTGAAATCTGCAGAAGAAGAAGCATCTAAATATTATATATCCGAGATTGGAAAAGCTCGAGAAGAGAGCAGGAAAGAAAAAGAAAAGCTCATAAAGAAAGGATATCAGGAAGCAGAAGAGATCAAATCAAAAGCCAAGAAGAATATTTCCAAAGCTACAAAATTTATTTCAACTGAATTTGAGAGGGCGGCGAATGCTTAAACCCACTAAAATGACAAAGGTCGTTATAGCAGGCACAAAAGACCAGATAGAACCAACTATTTCAATATTTCATAAGTTGAATGTACTTCATATTACTGATTTCTCAAAAGAAACTGAAGATTTCAAGATCGGCCGTCCATTAAAAACAGCATCTAAATTCTCAGATTACCTTCTTTCGCTCCGGGCGATTTCCAACCAGCTGGGACTAAAGGAAAGCGAATCCGGAAAATTAACCAAAGTAGAATTATCTTCGGATCTCGATGAAAAGATCACAAAACTCCAGAAAGAAGTTTCATCCCGCTTTGATGAGTTAAGGAATATTGAGTCCAGGCTGAAAGAAAAAGAAGATCTTTTATCTTTGGTTAAACCTTTCTTTGGCCTGCCTCTATCCCTGGAATCTTATACTGGATATGAAACTTTAAAAGTGTATACAGGTTATATAGACACTGACCTGGAATCCAGGCTTATCAAAATTCACAGCAATTTTGAATTATTTGTAGGAGAATATGAAAAACGAAAGATCTTTGCGCTCTTTATTCCAAAAGAATTTGAAGGTGAGG
This sequence comes from Candidatus Methanoperedens sp., assembly GCA_049301735.1. Classification (GTDB taxonomy): domain Archaea; phylum Halobacteriota; class Methanosarcinia; order Methanosarcinales; family Methanoperedenaceae; genus Methanoperedens. The sequence goes on along the minus strand of JBAQLI010000097.1, from coordinate 46,031 downwards.
TTCAAAAACTCCTCCAGGAAGAACGAACCTATGTTGAATTAAAGGTTCCTCCGTTAAAAGGTAATCCACCAGTGATAGGGGATGAACTCACAAAAGAGATAACTGGCCTTAAAGAGAAATATTCTTTAATAAAAACAGAACTTGATAATTTAAAAGAAGAATATTCCGAATTCATAATTGCAGCGGATGAACATCTTTCAATTGAAACTCAGAAGTCAGAGGCTCCTTTAAAGTTTGCCACGAGTGTGAATGCATTTATCATAGATGGCTGGGTTCCATCTGACAAATTTGATGAAATAGAAGCTGAATTGCAGAAAAATACCGGCGGGAAGGTATATTTAACCAGGATCATGGAAGAAATCGATGAAAAAGAAATTCCAATAGAGCTTGAAAATCCTGTTGTTGCTAAGCCTTTTGAACTATTAATTGATACGTTTGCAACTCCAAGATATAAAGAAATAGATCCATCATTATTTTTATTTATTACGTATCCATTGTTTTACGCCCTCATGCTGGGGGATGTAGGATATGGATTGATCGTAACAGCAATTGGCCTGGTAATCAAACAGAAATTCAAAACAGGAGGACTCAATGCATTAGCATTGATATTACTAATTTCAGGAGTGTTCTCAACAATTTTCGGGGTAATCTACGGAGAATTTTTCGGATTCCCAATATTCAATATAGAATTCAAAGGACATCTTGAAGAAGGCATTCTTGGTATTTTCGGGCCTACAATCGCGGGAATACATTTACCTATACATCGTTTCGAGTCTGTCAAACCATTGCTTTTATTGTGTTTCGCAATAGGTATATTCCACGTTCTCCTGGGATATATTATCGGATTCAGAAATGAGGCTGTTAAGCACGATCTTAAGCATGCGATATATGCAAAGGGAAGCTGGATGATGATATTAATTGGAGGAGTTTTATTAATAGCAAAAGTAATGCCTGCATTGATGTCAAAATCGCCCATGCCAATGGGTGACGCGATATTGCTTGCCGGAGCGGGATTAATGCTCATTGGAGTGATTCTCCTGATAAAAGGTGAGGGCTTCATTTCAATACTTGAATTACCTACACTTTTGAGTAATGTATTATCTTACTCAAGGATACTGGCAATTGGTCTGTCTTCTGCTGGAATAGCACTTGCAGTAAATACGATGTCAATGAATCTTTTCATAAGACCGGACGGTGTTTTATTGGGCGGTGGAATAGTACTTGCGCTGGCAGGTGTAGTAATTTTGTTCATAGGGCATTTAATAAATCTGTTATTAGGGATCCTGGGCCCGGGAATCCATTCATTGAGACTTCAGTATGTGGAGTTTTTCACTAAATTTTATGAAGGGGGCGGTACAAAATACCTTCCCTTTGGTCATAAACGAAAATATACGGAGGAATAAAAAATATGGTAGATCCATCAGTGGTAGATCCAGCAATTGTAGCAGCAAATGCAAAAGGAATAATTGCAATTGGAGCAGGAATAGCAGTAGGACTTTGCGGAATTGGAGCCGGTATGGGTGAACAGGCCATTGGAGCCGCAGCAGTAGGTGCAATGGCAGAAGATGAAAAATTCTTCGGTAAAGGTCTTTTAATGACAGTTATACCTGAGTCCATAGCAATTTTCGGACTTGTAGTCGCTTTGATCTTATTGTTCGTATTCTAAAGGAAAAACATGGGACTTGATGCGATAGTTGAGGAAATTAAGGCCAAGGGCAAGGCAGAAGCCTCGAAAATAAACCAGGAGACGTCTTTGGAAGTTTCTAAGATTATTGCAGATGCCCGGGCCAGCGCAGATAAAATAAAAGCTGCCAAAGAAGAGGCTGTCAAAAAAGAAATTGAGAGAATAAAGCAGCAGGAATTGTCAAGTGCCAATCTTGAGGTCAAAAAAGCAAAACTCAATGCCCGCAGGGAAATCCTTGATGAGGTTTATGAGGAGACCAAAGAACTGATCTCAAAACTGCCGGCTGAGAAGAACCAGAAAATCCTGAAATCGATCATTGAAAAAAACCAATCAGGCAACAGTAAAATATATTCAAGAAGTAAAGACAAATCAACAGTTTCAAAAATGACGAAGCTGGAATTTGCCGGTGAAATAGACTGCATCGGTGGCATTGTTATGGAAAATGCTGACGGAAGCGTAGTTCTGGACTTCAAGTATGACATGATCCTTAAAAATGTCAGTGAACAATCTTTAAAACAGGTTTCCGATATCTTATTTGGGTGAAAAAAGGAATGGGAAAATCACAAGCTGTCAAATATGCGTATATTGTGGCCAGGGTTCGGGCTATGAAAGGTAAACTCATCCCCAAGGAGACGTACCCCAAATTCCTTAACATGGATATACCTGAGATCACACGGTTCATCGGAGAATCCGAGTATAAGAACGAGGTTGATGAACTTGGAAAGAAGTATAAGGGTACTGACCTTTTTGAACATGCATTGAACCAGAACCTGGCTTTGACTTACCGCAAATTGATCGAAGTATCCCAGGATGAGGCAAATTATATAATAACGGAATATCTTCGCTACTGGGATATATGGAATATAAAAACCATACTGCGTGGAAAATTCTCAGGAGCAAGCGAAGAGGAGATCCTTGAAGATGTGGTTTCAGCGGGCCAGTTAAGATACAGAGATCTATTGGAGCTTATCAAGATCGGAAGTGTAGAGGGAGTTATTGCAGCTTTATCAAAAACACCCTATTATCCTGCACTTTCTGGTTACAAAGGAGTTCTGGCCGATATCGAGAATAATCTGGATAAACTATATTATGCTAACCTTATAAAAGCAGGTGAGAGTTCGAAAGACCGGTTTTTCCTGAAATTCCTGAGGACAGAAATAGATTTGAAGAACTTGAAGATCCTCTTCAGGATGAAACGTGCAGGAATGGAACGCGAGGAAATCCTCAAACTTTTGATCCCTGGAGGTATTGAACTTAAAGAAGCACATCTTGGGAGGCTTGCAGCGCTACCTTTTCCTGAATTTGTGCGGGCTCTTGAAGAATATTCCTACTGGAAAGCAATAGCAGGCGTAAGTAATGATCTGACTTCCCTGATCAATATTGAAACACAGCTTGATAAATACGGTCTTGTCAATATTACCAGGATATCATATTATTATCCGCTTTCAATCCTTCCGGTTCTTGATTATATAGTGAGCAAGAAACTTGAAGTTGATAATCTGCGAATCATTGTACGAGGAAAAGAAACAAAACTTCCTGAGGAAATAATAAAAGCCCACCTGGTGATGTAGATGGAAATAGCAGTTGTTGGAAATAGTGATTTTGTTATTGGATTTCGGCTTGCAGGCATCCGGAAAATTTTCGATGCAACGCCAAGTGATATAGAATCAAAGATCCAGAGCGTATTGAATGATAAAACCGTGGCGATTCTTGTTGTTCATGATGATGACCTGAGAATGTTATCCCCACATATGCAACAAACACTTGATGACTCAGTTGAGCCAACAGTGATAGCCATCGGCGGAAAAGGTGAGAGTACAAACCTCAGGGATAAGATAAAACAAGCGGTGGGTGTAGATCTCTGGAAATAATACTAATTAAATTAAAATAGCAGGTGTCACAGATGAAAAATAAAGGTGAAATTTATAGGATATCAGGACCTGTCGTTATTATCACCGGCTTAAATACCAAGATGTATGATGTGGTAAAAGTCGGAAATGAAGGCCTGATGGGTGAGGTAATAGGTATTGAAGGAGATAAATCCACAGTACAGGTTTATGAAGAAACATCGGGAGTAAGACCCGGTGAACCTGTAGAAAATACTGGCATGTCCCTGTCTGTTGAACTCGGACCCGGACTTCTTGAGAGCATATACGATGGTATTCAGCGTCCTCTTCCTGTATTAAAGGAAAAGATGGGCGACTTTATTAAACGTGGTGTTTCTGCGAACGGTCTATCTCGCGAGAAAGAATGGGATTTTGTTCCTACTGTTAAAAAAGGTGATAAAATTAACGGTGGAGATATAATCGGAACAGTCCAGGAAACATTGAATATCGAACACAGGATCCTTGTCCCGCCCACAATTTCAGGAACCATAAGTGAAATAAAGAAAGGAAAATTCAAAGTTGATGAAGTGATCTGTACCCTTGCAGATGGCAAGGAACTCACAATGATGCAGAAATGGCCTGTAAGGAAACCAAGGCCAGTAAGCAAAAAAATGACACCGAGCACACCACTGATCACAGGCCAGAGGATCCTTGATGGTCTCTTCCCTGTTGCAAAAGGCGGGACTGCAGCAATCCCTGGTCCGTTCGGAAGTGGAAAAACAGTTACGCAGCAGCAGCTTGCAAAATGGAGCGATACAGAGATCGTGGTATATATCGGATGCGGCGAACGCGGCAATGAAATGGCGGATGTTCTATATGAATTCCCGGAGATCAAAGATCCAAAAACAGGCCGGCCTTTAATGGAGCGAACTGTTCTTATCGCGAATACATCCAACATGCCAGTAGCAGCAAGGGAAGCCTCGGTTTATACCGGAATTACCATCGCTGAGTATTACAGGGACATGGGATATGATGTATCCCTGATGGCCGATTCAACATCCAGATGGGCAGAAGCCATGAGAGAAATATCCTCACGTCTTGAAGAAATGCCAGGTGAAGAAGGATATCCGGCTTATCTTGCAGCAAGACTATCAGAATTCTATGAGCGGGCAGGAAAAGTAAAAGCCCTATCCGGAAAAGAAGGTTCAATTACAGTCATCGGGGCAGTTTCGCCTCCTGGTGGTGACTTCTCAGAACCAATTACGCAGAATACACTCCGTATCGTCAAAGTATTCTGGGCTCTTGATGCCAAGCTTGCACAGAGAAGACATTTCCCCTCAATTAACTGGCTTAACAGTTACTCATTATATACCAAAGCTCTTGGGCCATGGTATGATGAACATGTGTCTCCTGATTGGGTAAAACTCAGGAATGATGCAATGGAACTTCTTCAGAAGGAATCGGAACTCCAGGAAATTGTCCAGTTAGTAGGTTCAGATGCGCTTCCTGAAGACCAGCAATTGACCCTTGAGGTTGCAAGAATGATCCGTGAATATTTCCTGCAGCAGAATGCCTACCATGAAGTTGATACATTCTGCCCGATGGATAAGCAATTCAAACTATTGAAATCCATCATGTCATGGGGCGATAAAGCCCATAATGCACTGGATGGCGGTGCGCCTATTGAAGATATAATGAAATTGAAATCAAAAGACGACCTTGCCAAAGTCAAATATGAGAAAGAATTTGACACCGCGCTTGGCGTGATACTGAAAACCATGGAAGATGAGTTTGCAAAACTAAGAGGTAAGTAACATGACAAAAGAATACAAGACAATCAGCCAGATCTCAGGCCCGCTTATCTTTGTGGAAAAAACAGAACCGGTTGGTTACAATGAACTGGTTAATATCAATCTTCCGGACGGGACCACCAAGAGAGGACAGGTACTGGATACTTCCGATGATATCGTTGTAGTACAGGTTTTTGAAGGAACAGGCGGCCTTAACAGGGATTGCGGTGTCAGGTTTACAGGCGAAACGATCAAGCTGCCGGTTTCAAAAGACCTTCTTGGAAGGATCTTATCAGGAGCTGGTGAGCCCTTAGATGGCGGGCCGCGCATCGTTCCAGAGGACAGGCTTGAAATAACAGGCGCAGCTATCAATCCATACGCAAGACTTCCGCCCAAAGATTTCATACAGACAGGCATATCCACGATCGATGGAATGAATACGCTTGTTCGCGGACAGAAACTTCCGATCTTCTCAGGCTCAGGTCTTCCTCACAATGAGATTGCACTCCAGATCGCGCGGCAGGCCAGGGTCAGGGGATCAAATGAACCATTCGCAGTAGTATTTGCTGCAATGGGTATTACCAATGAGGAAGCCCAGTACTTCATGGCTGACTTTGAGCGCACAGGCGCGCTTGAGCGGGCGGTGGTTTTCCTGAATCTTGCAGATGACCCAGCTGTTGAGCGTCTGATCACGCCAAGACTGGCGCTTACTGCGGCTGAATATCTTGCATACGAACATGATATGCATGTACTGGTTATCCTTACAGATATTACGAATTATTGCGAAGCGCTGCGCCAGATGGGGGCAGCTCGTGAAGAAGTTCCAGGAAGAAGAGGTTATCCAGGTTACATGTACACTGATCTTGCCTCATTATACGAACGCGCAGGCGTAGTAAAGGGAAGAAAAGGATCAGTTACCCAGTTCTCTATTTTATCCATGCCTGGTGACGATATCACACATCCGATCCCTGATCTTTCAGGATATATCACCGAAGGCCAGATAGTCATTTCAAGGGAACTTCACAGGAAAGGAATATATCCGCCTGTAAATGTACTGCCCTCGTTATCAAGGCTGATGAACTCCGGAATTGGCGCTACAAGAACAAGGGAAGACCATAAAGCTGTCTCTGACCAGTGTTATGCCGCATATGCTGAAGGCAAGGACTTAAGAGGCTTAGTTGCTATCGTGGGTAAGGATGCTCTTTCTGATAGGGACAAGAAATTCCTTGAATTTGCGGACATGTTCGAAGACAGGTTCGTGCGTCAGGGTGTTGATGAGAACAGGGACATAGAGACAACACTGGGCATAGGCTGGGAACTGCTTGCAGAACTACCTGAAGCACAACTCACAAGAATAGATAACAAGTATATCCAGAAATATCATCCTGCCCATAAGGCAAAGGAAGGAAAACAAGAGTAGTATGGCCATTAAGGACAATATAAAACCAACACGTTCGGAGCTTATCGAGCTTAAGAAGAAGATCAAGCTCAGCCAGGGCGGTCATAAGCTTCTTAAAATGAAGCGGGATGGCCTGATCCTTGAACTTTTCGAGATACTTGAGAAGGCAAAAGACATTAGAAGTGAAGTTGAGAAGCAGTTCGCTCTTGCAACACAAAAGCTATCGATCGCCAAATCGGTCGATGGCGTGGTGGTTGTGAAATCCACTGCTTTTGCCCTTAAGGATAATCCGAAACTTGAACTTGAAAGTAAGAACGTAATGGGAGTAGTTGTCCCGAAAATCGAAGCTTCAAGCGTACATAAAAACCTTTCCGAGCATGGTTACGGTATTATCGGCACAAGCTCCCGTATTGATGAAGCTGTTGATTCCTATGAGGTACTTGTTGAGAAGATAATCCAGGCCGCTGAGATCGAGACCACAATGAAGAAACTGCTTGAGGATATCGAAAAAACAAAGCGCAGGGTAAATGCTCTTGAGTTCAAGGTCATCCCTGAGCTTGGTGAAGCCAAGGATTTCATTGTGCTGAGGCTTGAAGAGATGGAACGTGAGAATACGTTCAGGTTGAAGAGGATCAAGGGGTAGAATTCTTGCCTTAGCAATCTGAGTGAGACTTTCAGGTTTTTCCACATTGTCTTATGGGCTTTATGCGTCCTCATTACTGGAGACGCATGTCATAATAAGGTTACTCCGGATGAGAGGAGGAGCACTCTGGCAATTTATGATGCAACTTCTCGTTGCACACTACAATTATATTGTATAATTGTAGTATTATTCTTACCCCTAACCTCTCACCAGGCTGCATCTAATACGATATGAGCATCAACCTACCGATATATTCAACAAACGATTCATATTTGGTTTTTTAATAGGAAGCTTAGACGATGATTCTTTTTTTGCAGTTTTATGATGATAACTTGAAGATTTTTTATGTTTCTTTGATTTTTTTCTTTGTGTATGAACGAAAGAAGAAATATCTACATTCTTAGTTATTATCTTACAATTTATATTTTTAAATTTTAACTTTGATTTAGCATGTTCTATCATTGAACCTTCTGTGGAGAATTGACGATTACAGGTCAAGCATAAAAACTGTTTAATAATCCTAATTTTTGAAACATCTTTATTAAGAGGAATATCTTTAATAAGTTCATTCATATCCTTTACCTTCCAGCTTTCATTGATTTTCCTTCATTGTTGAAGCATGTGTTTTATTCCTTCATTTTCATTAGTAATAGTTCTTGTTATTTTCAGTCTATTAAAATTGGGCTATTGAAAACCTAGAATTTTAAAACCAATTTCTGGAGCGAATTTTCTCATTAAGTGTTCAGCATGTGTTAAACAGGAATCTGATGAAAAATTCGTATTTAGAATCATATTCTGTGAAATTTCATATGGTTTGCCTGCAAATTTCTTGCCGTACTCATGAATTGGTTTTGAATTTATCAGATATTGCTTACCATGAGGGACATAAACTGGCAAATCTTTGGTTTGGAGTTTATTCTTTTCAAAAAGCCATTTTGAAGTAATTTTTAATAAATCGTTATAATCTCTCCAGGGTTTTTTTTCCTCACCAAAAATAATTATTTTTTGATCTTCATTAACATCTGCTATTATTTTTTGATTTTGGATCTCTGAAGATTGGAAGAATTTGAATTCAGAAACATAGAATATTAACGATTTAAATATATCATTTTCTATTTTTCTGTCGATTTTAGTAACAACCATATTTATTTTATTATTTTCAAATTTTTCTATTAATTTATTATAATCCATAATATCTAGCGGTGAATCTTTAATTTTGTCATCAAATGGGTTTCTGATTCTTTTAGATATCTCAACACCTGTTTTATTGAATTCCAATTTCCATTCATCTGCATTCATATGTATCATCTCATAGTTTAATTCGTTACATCGTTTAATTAGTTTAATTCATTATAAAGCTTTTGGAGTAAATAAAATCTTCATGGCGGGTAACAGTCTAAATATAAAGTATTTGTATTCATGTATTATTAAATATGTAACTCATTTTCATAAGCAAGTAATTTGAAAACCCTATAATCCCCGGATCGCCTTCATTGTAAAGCCATTAAGAAAGTAAACTGCATAAAATAACTCTTATATACACTTTTCACGAGGTCGCTATCTGAAAGCAACAGCTATAGACCTATAATCTATCCTCATCCAGACCTCGTATAATAATCTCCATAAATGCGATATAAGTGAAGGTTCAGCAAAAAAGATTATTTTCTCTCCAAAAATGGAAAGGATGAAGCCACACCATACACCCTAGTATGGGCTAGGCTCTTAATCATTCTACCCATTTTTTGTAAGCATCTATCCATTCACTTCCTTTTACTAGCGAGGTAAATTCTATATCCAAGATATCAATATTGTATTTTTTACCTTTCCGTTCGCACTCTGCCAAAATTCTCTCATCTTCTTCTGTTACTCCAGTTACAGTAACTTTTTCACCTATAACTCTAGCTACGAATGGAAATTCCAAATTGTCTTGTATCATAACAGCGAAACCAGCAAGACATTCTGATTCATCATAGCAATCAACTGTTGCTTCTTCAATTAGCTTTTCCAATTCTTCATCTGTCAATATCTTGCTACTTACATTTTGCTTTTTGTTCATATTTTTGTTCATATTTTATTCCTCCCCCTTGAACCAATGTATCTAATAACGTTCTGATGTGTGTAGTGTACCATTTTTATGTGGAGTGCGCCCCTTTCAGTGGAAAACAAGTTAAGCAGCTATATTTAAAGTTAACGCCTCCTCGGAATATCTTAATCCCGAAAGGCTTATATATCGTTGAGATAAAATATTATAAGGAGCTTTCTCAAAATATATACTCGTGAAGGGCTCGATCAAGGGAGTGGTAATATGTTAAGAAATATTGTAAATAGTGTTTTTACTCTAAAAATAGCGATTGGAACAATAGTCATGGCACTCATACTTATATCAGGCGGTGCAACAGCTCAGGAGACTACCTGGCATGTTCTTGTCGGTGGGGAAACAACCGATATGAGTCTGCAGGGTTTGGGATTCTATCCAGGTGTCATCACAATTAATGAAGGTGATAGAATAAACTGGACAGTTGGAGCAAGTGAACCCCATACAGTAAGTTTCCTGAGTGGGGACTCCATCCCGGAACCCGGCAGTCCGGCTACATTACTTCCTATCGGCGGCTTTATTTATAACGGGACAGGTCATGTCAGTTCAGGCATAATGTTGCCGGGCATGAACTATACACTCAACTTTACAGAGCCGGGAGTATATACATACCAGTGTCTCCTCCATCCCGGAATGGGAGGAGTCGTCATAGTGCAGCCTAATGGAAGCTCATATCCGTTCACGCAGGACCAGTATGAAACACAGGGTATGGAGGAGTTAGAGGCGGACCTGTTTTCTGGACAGCACCTGGTGGATAATCTGAGTGTTAGTTCCGCTCCTGGACCGAACGGCACGACTATATGGCAGGCAGCTGCGGATATACCATTGCCAATGAATGCAAATGTGGTTTTGTCCCAGGAGAATAATTCGGGGGCAAACGGGTCCACTGCATTGAACTTTATCGGGCCGGGTATGATAGAGGTTCAGGTAAAGCTTTCCGGGCTCGCTCCGAACAGCGTCCATCCAGCTCATATACATGCAGGTACCTGCGAAGCCGGAGGACCAATACTGTACCCTTTGAATAATTTAACAGCCGACGCCGAAGGTAATGTCACCAATACCACAATAATCAATGGCCTTCCATGGCTTGCGATTCAAAACCGCGGTTGGTTCGTCAACGTGCACCAGGGTCCTACAATGTCTGATGGGGGTGCTACGCCAATCGCCTGCGGCGATATTGAGCAGAACTATGCTGCCTACATGCGTTTTGCGCCTGATCCGTTAACGATACATACGGATGATACGATTGTCTGGACCCAGATGAATTTTATGATGATTCATACAGTGACATTCCCGGTCGCAGGACAACCTGTACCCGAGTTCATACTGCCCGATTTCTCCATAAACCCTGTTGCAGCAGCACCGGCAGGTGGAAGCGTCTATAATGGTACGGATTTCTTTAATTCTGGCATTCTCTCCCCAGGACAGAATTACACTTTGACATTCACGAAACCAGGAACATATGACTATCTATGTCTTATTCACGACGAAATGGGGATGAAAGGAAAGATAATAGTATTGCCGCCTGAAGAACAGACGAAATTTGAACAGACAAATCTTGTCTCTGATGTTCCCAATCTGGCACAAATTACAGATCCTAACCTCGTGAATTCCTGGGGAATTGCCCACCTTCCAACAGGTCCATGGTGGGTTGCAGATAATGGCATGGGAGTTTCGACGGTTTACAATGGAAATGGGACACCTTTTCCTGTAGGAAATCCTTTAGTTGTTACAGTTCCTGGTTTGGATAATAATTCAGCCACTCCGACAGGGATCGTTGCAAACATTGAATCTGTATTCAATATAACTGCTGGAAATCCAGCAAAATTCGTCTTTGTGACTGAAGATGGAACGATTTCAGCATGGAATCCTAATGTAGATCCTACAAAAGCGATTCTCATGGTAAATAACTCTCCAGACGCAGTTTATAAGGGTGTAACTATAGATAATGATTCCAATGGAACTTTCCTATATGCAGCAAATTTCCGGCAAGGAAGAATTGATGTATTTGATACAGATTTTAAACCTGTGACAATGGACATGTCTGCATTTGTAGATAGCCAAATCCCTGCAGGATTTGCTCCGTTCAATATACAAATGGTAGATGGAAATCTGGTAGTAACTTTTGCGCAAGTAGATGATGCTAAACACGACGAAGTCGACGGACCAGGATTGGGATATGTAGACATATTTGACCCGGATGGAAAGTTAATAATGCGTCTAGAACATGGAGATTGGTTGAATGCACCATGGGGGGCTGCAATGGCTCCTGCGAATTTTGGTAATTTTGGCAACGATCTGCTAATTGGCAACTTTGGAAGTGGTCAGATTTCGGCGTTTGATGAAGATAACGGATCATTTAAAGGTCTCCTTGAAAATGAAAGCAATGAACCTATTGTAATAGATGGTCTATGGGGATTAGGATTTGGAAATGATGCAAATGCTGGCTCTTCAGATACTTTGTTCTTTGCAGCAGGTATAAACAAAGAACAAGATGGATTATTTGGCAATATTGCTGTATCACAAGTAGTAGTTGTTCCAGTTTTGACAACAATAACCGTTTCACCATCAACTGCCATGTTATCTATTGGAGATAGTCCGGTATTTACTGCAACGGCGGTGGATCAAAATGGTAATCCGATGGAAGGGATCAACATAACCTGGACAAGCAGTGATACAGCTATTGGAACTGTATCTCCGGATGATGCAATGACAGATGCGAATGGTAATGCAACGACCACATTCACAGCAAATGCAAATGGAACCGCAATGGTAAATGCAACGAATGGATCAGTAACTGGAAGCGCTGAGGTAGTTGTAGGCGAAGAAATCGAAGAAATAAATATTATTAAAAATCCGGGTTTTGAATCTGGCAGGAAGAATTGGATATTTTACACGAACGGAACAGGAAGGTTCGATATAATATCACCGGGGTTCGAAGGAAATGCATCAGAAGTTAGAATAATAAGTGGCGGTTCCAACGTTCAGCTGTATCAGAAAGGATTAACACTGAAGCCGAATACTCATTATAAGTTAAGTTTTGCGGCTAAATCGTCGAGAGGGCATGATGTAAGGGTAGTGCTATTAAAACATGGTTCACCGTATACCAACTATGGTTTAAAACAAAATTTCAACCTTACTGAGGATTGGCAGACCTTTACGACCGAATTTGACACGAAACACTTCACCGGGACGGTGGACGACGGACGTCTGATGTTCTACCTTGCACCGTTTGCAAAGGCGGGAGATAAATACGACTTCGATTCCGTAAAGTTGGAGGAGGTTCAATAAATAATTAATATAGTACTGGATTTTTCTCCAGTACTTTCTTTTTTATTTAAAAATCAAGGCTTGATAATTCTCTCTAACAATTCTATCCCATCTTTTTTGCTGCAAGCTCTATCGCTTCGATCAGGCTGTCTTTTGGCATGATAGAAGTAACCGGAATACGCAATATCTTTTCAACCGTTGTGCTCACAATAGGAGCGCATACAAGCGCCTTTGCGCCATCCCTTTCAGCTTTTACTGCGGCGATAATGGCTTCTTCCATTGAAGTGGCAGAATATTCCCTGATCGTGAGGAGTCTTCCGGCTACTTTCAATTTTTTCTCGGTGATATAATCAAGGACCGGGCGGGCGGCGATAACGGCGATAAACTCAATTTTTTCAGTCCCTTCAATTTTTCGAAGTACTGAGACGATCTGCCTCAAGGTCTTAATGTTAGGTTCGCGCTGGCCTGATAATAATTTATATATTGTACTTGCAGGGATACCTGATTTTTCGCTGAAATCCGCTGCTGTCAAATGAAGTTCATCTTTAATTATTCTATGGAATTCTTTGATGAAGATTTCATCAGATTCCATTGCTGCACGTATTAGATCTTCTGAGGTCATTACAAATATAGATGTATATTGTGATTATTAATACGTTTGGGTGAATTGGAACTTACATTTGCCCAGAAACTTTCCAAACAATTCAGTAAGTAAGTATTTTATACCATTGATACATCAAGAACGCAAAAAAAGGACACGATTTATTATGACTATTGAAAAAGGCGATTTTATAAGAGTTTCATATTCAGGAAAAACGGATGAAGGCCGCGTTTTTGACACGACCGAAGAAGATGTTGCAAAAGCAAACGACATTTATAATGAAAAGGGGAAATACGGCGGAGATGTCGTCATAGTAGGTTCAAAGCATACAATTGCAGGATTGGACGAGGATTTTGTGGGAAAAGAAGTTGGATATACCGGCAGCGTAACGATTCCTCCCGAGAAAGCCTTCGGCCAGAGGAATCCTGAACTTATAGAAAGCATACCAAGTACAAAGTTCACCCAGAGGGTCCAGGTTGGAATGCCTGTAGAGGTAGATGGCCGCCCAGGAGTTGTAATAAGAGCAATCGGCAGGATGGTGCAGGTTGACTTTAACAGGTTCCTTGCAGGGCAGACCGTAACATACGACTATGAAATAAAAGAGAAAATTGAAGATGACGAGGGCAAGGTAAAAGGTCTCATCGGGTTATATGTCGGAAAAGATCTGCCTGTCCATTTAAATGATGGCACGGCAACAGTTGAGATCGAACCTGAAATGACATATAGCCAGAGATGGCTCATGTCCAAAAGGCAGATCGCACGTGAAGTGATCGATAACACCGGAATCAAAGAAATAATTTACATTGAGAAATATAACAAGGAAGTATTAGAGCCAAAAGATACTGAATAATTAACCTCCAACAAATGCAGGCCTGATAACTTCCCACAGGATCAGAATGACTATTGTGACCTCCAGCAACATAGCAAGCTGTTCTGTGGAAAGTTCTCTTGCAGTTGTGTAAAGGTCTTGCAGCGAATCGATCTTATGCTGTACAACTTTTCCAAAATCCCATACCTTGAGAGTGTTAAGCATCTTCTGATATGCTGACTGGTAATACCAGTCCTGTGTTACTTTATGGGGATTCATTATATCTTCGATCTCATCAAGTATCACAAGCCCTATCTCGCTCACTTTAAGGAGTGATTTTTCAAGTTTTCTTGGTGCCTGGGTCAGGAAATAATATCTGGAGCTGCTTAGTTTTTTTATTGCATCAAAAGCGTTACCGATCTCAGAATCAATTTTGTGGTCATAAATCTGGAATAAAAGTAAAAGTGTGATGGCAAGCTCCAGCAACTCGCGCAAATCCTTGATGTAATCCTCGCATCCTAAAATAAATGCGCCTTCTGTTGAAGCAAGGAACAAATCTTCATCATAGTAGGAAAGGTCATTTGCAAGTTTCTCAGTAATTTCCTTAGTGTGAAGGGCTCGAATAGATGTTTCACCCGACAGGAAACGGGTTATTATCTCACCATATTGTTCTTTCAGCCCTTTCTGGTCAAGTCTGGGTGTGAATTCCCTGAGCCTGAGAAGTGTATATTTTTTTAAATTAGGATAATATGAAATCTTCTTTCCCGGATTTAGTTTTTCACGAATCTCATTGATCTTCGTATTGGCAAATGACTGGAAATCCAGTCCTTCAATAATGATAGTATTTGAATGAAGGGCTACCAGGATATCATTGAAAAGCATTTTGTCCCTGATCTCTATTTCAGTCCGAAGTATCGAAACGCCTGCGATAAAAACATCGGTATAAATATTTGCGCTGCATGTGATTTTTTCACTTCCTGCAACAATTACTGCCACACCTTCTGCCTGTTCCACTTCTATGGGTTTATTCCATCTTTCTGCTATTACTTCAGTACCGATGAATTTCTTTAACTGGATCTTGTCCAGTTCTCCCCCATGCCCGAAAGCCAGAAGAATTGTGAGTTTGCCATTTAAAATGGTCAAATCGCCTGCTGCATCCATATGTATGAATAATGTGTTTGAAAAGTATATAAAGATATTATAATGAGATTATAATGATATTATAAATACGATATTAAGGATGTCCCGGTCATCTCTTCAGGTTTTTCAATTCCCAGAACCTCAAGAAGCGTCGGGGCTATATCTGCAAGTATTCCGTCCCTTAGCTTGACCCCGGCGTCACAAAAAAGGAAAGGCACAGGGTCGCAGGTATGTGCTGTGTGTATCCCGCCTGTTTCATCAAGCATCTGCTCGGCATTTCCATGGTCTGCCGTCAATATCAATAGTCCGCCTGCCGAGCTTACTGCTTCGAATACCTTTCCAACGCATTTATCTACAGCTTCAGTGGCTTTCACAGCGGCTTCAAATATCCCGGTATGCCCGACCATGTCAAGATTTGCATAGTTCAGGATAATTATATCAAATTTGCCTGATGATACTGCCTTAACAACTTCATCGGTTACAGGATAAGCGCTCATTTCCGGTTTATGGTCATAGGTAGCTACTTTCGGGGAGGGCACTAATATCCGTTCCTCACCAACAACAGGCGTCTCCCTCCCGCCATTGAAGAAAAATGTGACATGAGCATATTTTTCAGTTTCTGCTATGCGAAGCTGTTTTAAATTGTGATGGGAGAGGATATCTGCAAGAATATTTTTAAGGGAATCGGGAGGAAATGCTACCGGAACTTTAAATGTCTCATCATACTGCGTCAGGCACACAAAATGTGTATGCGGAAAAATTTTTCGTTTAAAGCCATTGAAATCATCATCAATAAATGCCCGGGTTATTTCGCGGGCGCGGTCAGAGCGGAAATTAAAGAAAATCACCGAATCCTTATTCGAAATTACAGAAACGGGTTCATTATTTTTCAAAATTATAGTAGGGGTGACAAACTCATCATTCTCACCGCGCTCGTAGGCTTTCTCAACGGCCTGGCGGGCTGATTGCACCGTCTCTCCTATTCCTATTCCAGTCATTGCATCGTATGCTTTTTCAACCCTGTCCCATCTTTTGTCCCTGTCCATGGCAAAATACCTGCCAGATATTGTTGCAAATTCTCCTCCCAGTTCTTTCATCCTTTTTTCCGCATCTGCAATATAAGAAAGGGCGCTCTTTGGGGGCACATCCCTGCCGTCAAGGAATGCATGGATGAAAACATTCCGAATACCATGTTTTTTTGCAAGTTTTAGAAGAGCATAAAGGTGAGTGTTGTGGCTGTGTACTCCGCCATCTGAAAGCAATCCAATAAGATGCAGCGATGAGCCTTTTGTTTTGACATTTTCTATTGCATCAATAAGGATTGAATTGCTGAAAAAATCCCCCTCCTTAATCGATTTTGTAATCCTTGTCAAGTCCTGGTAAACGATCCTTCCCGACCCGATATTGAGATGCCCCACCTCGGAATTTCCCATCTGGCCAACAGGAAGCCCGACAGACATGCCTGATGCTTGAAGGGTTGAATAAGGATAGGTTGAAAAAAGCCGGTCAATGTTAGGCTTTTTTGCGGCTGCAATGGCATTTCCTTCTTTTTTCTCGCTAAGTCCAAAGCCATCCAGGATCATCAGAAGGACGGGTTTTCTTTTGATAATGATGGTTAATGATTCGTTTGCCATTGCGTGTTTTCTCCTTAAAAAGTTACTCAAGAAATGTATTTCAATATCGTGTTGACAAACTGTTTGATATCGTTGATATCTCCAGACATTATGATGAAAATCCTTTTTGTATCTATTTTACCATATCTATGCACTAGCAGATTCCTGAATTGAGCCATTTCCTGAAGCTTCGCAGATAAACCTGGGTCTATGATTCTTTCTTCTTCGAGAACCTTATAAATATCTTTGTAATCATCTGCCCTTCTGAAGCCTTTTTCAGCTATTATGTGACTCCCTATATCAAGACATGCCTCTATGGATTCTTGCAATGAGTGCTTTGCAGCCTGAATATCCCTGAAATTGTTTGAGAATGATTCAAATCCCTGCATTTTGATTTCTTCAATAAGCCTTAGATTCTCTTCGATGAGATCTATCATGGCATTTATGACCTCATTACTTATCATATGCCAACCCTTGCTCGCCTGGCAGCATCGTACTTTTCAAGGTGGGGTTTGAAATCATAATATAGATCTAAAGAGGATGTTTCAAATTCAATTCTTTTTTTCTCATCTTTTGAGAATAGGAGCTTTCCAAATCTTAAGACCTGGCTTCGAAACCTCAGGGTTGAACCATTGAGAATCCTTACGTCAACGGTTTTTTTTCCAGCTAATGCTCTCTCAATTTTAATTGCAAGCCTTGAAGGATATAATGGATCTTTTTCAATCAGGCTCTCATCAATTAGATAAATAGCAATATCAATGTCACTGTTTTCATTTTGTATGCCTTTTGCATAAGAGCCGAAAAGGAAAGAAAAGAGGACTTCAGGTTCTTTTTCAAGTACTTTTATGATTGTTTCCACGTAATATAAATGTGCAGAGGGTTTTATAAACTCTTTGACTCTCCGGGGAACTATGTAAGGAAAAGAATTTTACCTTTACGCCAAAAGAACAATATCTCTCTGGAAAGCAGCACGGATGGGTGGATCAACATATAGGGGAGAGCTTGATGAATTAAAGAAGGTTAAGATTAAATATATGTTTATTTCAAAGATATAAAATTGTTTTAGAATGTCCAAATTTTCTTTTGCATGGTTACCACTTCCCCGACCTGATTATCGAAATAAGAAGCCCTACACCCAAAAATCCCGCAATAAAGAACCCGATTATACCAAGAAGAGGCACACCGAACAGGCTCGGTGACATCCTGGTCTGGATAATAAGTGAAGAACCCACGATCAATGAAGCAATTATCATACTGAAAGACAACCTGTTGCTCATAATATCCAATTCCTCGACAAGACCATCAAGCCCCACGTGTTCGAGTTCAAATTTGAGTGTCCCTTTTTCAGCTTTTGAAAGTAAATGATTAAACCTTCTTGGGAAATTTTTCATAAGGTTAACAAAATCTATTACTGTTTTTTCAGCGCTCTTTAATATGTGTGAAGCTTTTGTGCGCTCTTCAAGCATTTTCTTGACATAAGGCCGGGTCATTTCTCCAAAATTATGATCAGGGTCAAGCTTTCGGCTTATCTCATCCCTTATGATAAGTGTTTTTGACAAAAGCATTAAATTCGTCGGGATCCTGCCTTTTGTTCGTGAAAAAATATCGATTAAATCACGAAGGAACGCAGTCGGATCAATGAATTTGCTTGACAGGCTGTAATACTTGTTTAAAAGTTCTTCAAGTTTAGTCCGAAGCACAAGGCTTTCGCTTCCTGAATCGCTAATAAGTCCCAGCTCAGATAAAGCTTCAATAAGAAAATCCATATCATCCAATTGCATCGCTATTATGAGATTTGTGAGACTCTCGCGAAGCGCGGGGTCAATATGTCCTGCCATCCCGAAATCAAGAAAGATAATTTTCCCTTCACGCGAAACAAGAATATTTCCCGGATGCGGGTCAGCATGATAAAAACCATCTTCAAATATCATTTTCAAATATGCATTTGCAAGTTCTGTTGATATTTTTTTCTTATCAAGTCCAGCCGCCTCAATTTTATCGATATCCGTAATTTTTATTCCATCTGAAAATTCCTGGCAAAGAACATGCCTTCTGGAATATTCCCAGTACATTTTAGGGATCTTGACGGTCTCACTTTCCTGGAAATTGGAGTAAAACCTATCTGCATTCTGGGCCTCATGGGTATAGTCGATCTCATGCCTTATGATCCGGGAAAATTCATCTACAAAACCCACAGGATTAAAAAATTTACTTTCTTTAATATGCTTTTCCGCAAATTTTGCCATACTGTTAAGGATTACAAGGTCGGTCTCAATAATATCCTCGATCCCGGGTCTCATGACTTTAACTGCCACTTCTTCGCCCTGGTATAATGTGGCACGATAGACCTGTCCTATTGAAGCTGAAGCTATCTGTTCGCGATTAAATGTTTGGAAAATATCCTCGATTTTTTTCTCGAATTCCCTCTCGATGACTTTTTTTGCTTCCAAAAATTCAAATGGCGGAACACGGTCCTGGAGCTTTTCAAGTTCCTTTATGTATGCTTCCGGGACAAGGTCATGCCTTGTACTTACTACCTGCCCGAATTTAATAAAAGTGGGCCCCAGTTCTTCCAATGCCAGGCGAAGCCTTTGCGCTTCTGAAAGGATGAGTATTTCTTCCCTGAGAGGCTTGGGCCTGAAAATTCTTTCTCGAAAAGACCTGAATGGGCGAAGCCCAAACCTGTCTACAAGGTATCCGAAACCATGCTTGATCATTACGTCGACGATTTGCCTGTATCGTCTCACGTAAACGTATTGTTTATCGAGCAGGCTCACGATCTAATTCCTGGAATAATCTAATTTTCCTGTTTTTTTGCCATTGCCTCGATTGTCTTTTCAAGCTTCTCTATCTTTTTCTCAAGAGCAGTGATATCACTTTTCATCACTACGCCGCTTTTTTTAAAGGTTTCCTTTATTTTCTCATTGATCTTTTCTTCAAGTTCTTCCATCTGTTTTTCTTTTTCTGAAAGAACTT
Organism: Candidatus Methanoperedens sp.; assembly: GCA_049301735.1. Lineage (GTDB taxonomy): Archaea > Halobacteriota > Methanosarcinia > Methanosarcinales > Methanoperedenaceae > Methanoperedens. The sequence goes on along the minus strand of JBAQLI010000097.1, from coordinate 26,186 downwards.
CCTTTACGAATTTTTTCCCTTCTTCCCTGCTGATCTCCCCTTTTTTTATCATTTCCTGTGAAAATTCCTCGATCTTTTCCTGTGTAAGTGATATTACACCTATCCCGAACAATCCCATTTTCTTGAACATCTCTGACATCTCGGACATTTCAGTCATTGTACCTCCTATTTTTATATACTTCAGGCGCAAGATTTATTATAACGCCCCAATATGAAATTGGTTTATTAACTGATATTATTTTGTTGACACTATATTATCAATTTTTAACCCAATCTCTTATTGAATTAATATGGTATCTTTGCTATAAAAACTTTTACAATAACTTATACAAAGTTTAAGTGTAATTTTGTGGACAATCAATTAGACCGTTAGATCAATTTTTTTAATTGGCTTTCTATATAAAGGGTTATGATAGATTGTAGTTACCTATATACAAATCATATAATTGATTTCAATTTCCTTAGATTTTTGACATTATTTCGTCTGCTTCACTTAAACTTCGTGTCCACAAACCTCCTGCAGTAAAACTAATCCAAAATTTAAGACAGTTTTAATATGAAAACACATCGCTTTGCCCTATTTTGAGTTTGGCATACAAAGAATCTACACATAATTTAACTGCGGAAGGTCTCTGGACACGAAGCCTAGGGTTCATGTCCAGTGACCTTCCGCAGTAAGTTTTATTTAAATCATCTGGCGTATTTGTAATTAAAAAGCAATATCTATGTCTGAAATAAATGTATATGAATGGGAAGATATCCGAAAATATTTTCCACCCGAAAGTATAGCTAAGATTCGAGCCGAAATCCTTGAACTGCGAAAGTCTGGAAAATACACCGATGAAGAACTATGGAAAATGTACGGGATGAGCGAACGTACTTTCTATGATCTTGTTGCACGAGGAAGAGAAGGAAGTAAAACAGAAGACCTGAAGGACAAACCTTCGAAGCCCAAAAATCCAAATCGGAAGCTTACGGATGATGATAAGGCTGAAATAATAAATCTCCGGATGGATGATACAACCAGGATTGAATCATCAAAACTTGCGTTTGTTGAATAAATGGAAAAAACAAATCGTGTTTTAAAGCCGGAGAAGCTACAGCGATTGCTGAAATTAATGGATAAAGCCGTCAAAGGAGTTCGAAGAATTGCAGCTTTATTCAATAGAAAGAAAGAGAACGAAAAAAGCTCAGTTCGGGTAAGTAAATCATGGGTTTCCCATATTCTTACTGCTGCAGGACTGAGCGAAAAACAGAAAACTGCTACGGAACCCAAACATCTTCATCGCCCACAAGAACCATAAAGTTTAATAGATAGGTGCAAAATGAAAGTTTATACAGGAGTTCTGAATTATATGTCTGGAGGGACTTATGTGTCTGGGGGAAGAATGGTGCGAGAATTTATCGAATTAGGAGGCGGTCGTATCAATAAAGTGATACTCAGCAATTATCTCGATGAACTGCTAAATCGCTTTTTAGGTGAAGAAGTTGCCTTAAGCAGACTAAGGATTTTGGGTCGTTTCCATGTGGCAGCTTTACGAATTTCTAACGGAGAAGTGTATAAAACTGGTCTTTTTTCGTTTCTCATTCTGAACGCCCTTAGTTTTATTGGTTATTATTTTCTTGGGGCGGTCTTATTTTTGGTTGGTTGGAGTATGATAACTGCCTATTCTCCGCTTGGTTATCCAATTTTGTTGGTTGGCGGTATCATTTGCTTATATACTATTTTTAAGTCTATCTTTTCCACTGTTACTATATTGCGAGCTTGGTTCTTCTCTCCAGAAGCGCTTTTCACAAATTCTAAATTGTTTTAACCAGTGTTAGTTCAAAAAACATTTTGTTTTTTTTGATAAAACACCATTGAAAAAAGATGAATAAAAAGGGAAATAAATGGAATTATAATATTAATAGTATTAGTAACATTAATTATATCAATGATTATTTTAACTTACTTCTTCAAGAAAACCCCTATCGGGGCAATTTAGAGCTTAACCGTTATCAAAACTTATATTTTATTTCGCCATTAGGTGTTACACTTTGGCCTAACTACCAACACCAATTGAAACGACCACATTTTTGCTATATGCATAAATAGAACATTAATTAATTTAACGCCAGCCTAGCCAAAGGTTTTCCGAGCCTTCGAGTATGATGTTTACACATGCACAGACCTCAATATTTCATGGTTTTCTTATGCCCATCCTTTACAGATTTATACCAAAGACCATCTTTTGTGAGGTTGAAAATGAAGTACCCCAACCCCGTATAAGCGTCTTTAGGAAGCCTGCGAGTCCATTTTGGAAAAACATTACCCCATCCTTCAAAAAAAGCCCTATCAAGATACCAATGATTGTCATAATACTTTTTAGCGAGCTTCTTTCGAGCTTCTGCCATAGGAACATGAGCAACTTTACGTTTGTCAGCGAGTGCAACCTTTCGAGCAGTTTGTTTTATCGCAGCGCACTTATCACTATTCGCTGCCGCAAGATTGATGGAATAATAAACAGATTGATCTGCAATCTTTTTCTGTAATTTCTTGATTGTAGAACAATTATCACAATCAACAACCGGTTTTTTTTGTGGTATTGATTCGGATTTTGCCCATCCAGCTTGCTTGGCTCTAAATCTATCCCTCTCAACCTTCTCCTTAGCATAAAAAGCATTGAGTGCCTTCATCCACTCATCGCGTGAAAAATAATCATTCTGTGAGGGTATGCGATCGGGGATTGTTCCTTCATCGTTCTTCGGATATTCGGAAGAAATAGAAACATACCCAGTTTTACCTGGAGAAGTATCAACATCACCACGAACAACCTGATTAATCGAAGGTGGACAATTTTCAATGATAGGTCTTGAATAGTTCTGGTCAACATATCGCTTCACAGCATCCATGAACTTTTTTTCGTTCTTCAGGATTGAAATAACCTCATTAGAAGCCCGTTGTCGCTTAATTTCAAGTGATAATAACGGATTTAGAGCATGTTTTCTACCCTTCGTAGTTAAATCATATATGGAAACACGTTTTATTTTATGTTGAGTAAGATAACCACGCCTTCTAAGACTGTAGAGTTCTTTATGTAAATTATCCAAATTTCCTTTATACTGAATATCCTCAAAAATAGACTTTGGAGTATTTTTACTATTCAGAATAGACCGTAAAATAAGACCTTTTAATTGACAATCTGCATACTTTTCAACCATTACTCTACATTAAAGCGTAGAGTAGGCTTAAAACTATCCTCAAATCTTCAAAACCCATTCCAAGATTTCAGCTTTTAAAATCATTGGTTTTCTGGTTTCCTCTAAGCAATCCTTCCCTTCATTTGATAACCATTTTCTTGTTTCATTTCGCTTTGCCAAAATTTCTTCATACGATCTCGTTTCTTTCATTGTTAGCCTCCGCTATCATGTATTCACCTGTTGCTTACGTTCCCATTCGATAGTATCATCAGAAATTAGTCTAATGCCTTCTTTTTCCATATCCATTCGTTCCAGAATAGCCTCCACAGGACTAAATGCAACCCCCCTAAATTCCCAAGCTTCTATGCTGTCTGGCAATTTTGGCACTGCACCCCTACTCGATGACCACTGGCGCATGTTAGTATAATATAAGAACGCTTCGAGCATATCGTTTGATTCCCCACCCCAGGATTTAGCCACATGCTTAGTTATGTAGTCTGATATTTCATTTACGGGAGCTTTATTTACCCATGTCCCTATGTTGTGATCGCCGGTTATCAGACCGTATTTTTTCCAGAGATCGTTTATATCTTTTTGCGGGAAGAGGTAATCAGTGTAAGTGTCGTAAGTTCTTGTTTTTCTATTGTATTTTTGTTGTTTGATTTTTCCGGTTAAACCTGCTCCATAAAGGCCTATGTGAACATGGAGAAGGCCGGACTCGGTAAGCTCGCAGGCACGCAGATAGAAAGAAGCCTGTTTTTTTCCGGCATCCCTAAGACGCTTATTCATGAAATCCATAAAGTTTTCTAAGCACCGCTTCCAAGCTTCTCCGACTTCCGCCAAGTTGTTAAACTTCTTAGGATCAGTTGATAACGTAATTTGCAAGCACTGCCGGAAACCACCCTTTTGCATCTTTTCGCTGAATTGTTGCATTCTCCAGGCCATTTCTTTTTTATAGTTTTTTGAAAAACGAGTTTGGCATTGTGTTATTATGCCTTTTTTGTCACTATCTTTCTTATTTTGCAGTGAAATATAACACCTTTCCATAGCGTCCTGCCAAGCGTCGCATTCCTCTATGATGAAAGGCCATTCAGTCGCAAAATATAATTTTGTCTTTTCCAAATGATCGCCGAAAAGGTGCTTTTTCCTAAAACCGTTTTTAAGGCTCTGTTTGTCAATTGAAGGCTTAGTTTCGTTCTGTCGGAGTTGTTCATTGTGTCTATCAAGTGAAGGGGTTGTTTCGTTTTTAGTATCGATACCTTCATGGTCTTTTAACCACTTTATTGTGGATTCACTTAATCCCATATATCCAAAATTGACAGGTCTTTCGCGGCTCATTCGTTTACCCCCATAAGCCACGACGACGAAACGAACGAGTCATCTTTCTTGTCTTCAAGAAAGTCGTCGCATGTTGCGACATGCGCCGTAAACCGCTTTGTTTTTTTAGTATCAGGGATAAAATCGTCTTTCTTTCTTGCCAGGTTAATCCAATTTTGTAACCTATCAGCTTGCCATGGAAAGCCAGCCTTGCTTAATTCAGCCTGAATAGTAATAGCGTCAGATAAAGCACGTTTGAACGACTGTAAGCAAATTTGCCCTTTTAGAAGCTTAATCCCGAAATGTAATCGTTCATTTGCCCATTTTTTAGAGTGCGAAAACTCTATTATCGAAAGTAATAATAACGTAAACATGGCAGAATATGAAAAATAAAGGATGTACACTTTTTGAATTTTTTAATCCTTTATTTCAAATTGCCGTTCTTTTGCGATACGCTTCGCTTCGGTTTCGATAAATTCCAGAATTTCAGAAACAGAAGGTTTTTGAGCCAAGAACTCTCTTATTGACATGCCTGTATCACTTCCTTAGCAGGTTGTGTGCTGGCTATTGCGCCTGTTTGTCTTGGCGGGCTGGCAGGCGTGATTATGATTTTTCTATCCTCAATTCCGAAGCTAACCTTATCCCCTGATTTCAAACCGATGGCATCAATAAATGCTCCTGGTATAGTTGAGAAGTAGCTTCCATTTTGGTATTGAATTTTTCGAGTTACCGTATTTCTCACCTGAGAATTCTAATACCTTTTTTTATATTTAAATACTAATTAGATTTTTATTTTCAAAATTCAAGTGGTTTTAAAACCGTTTTAATTAAAATCTGGAAAATTCAAGTGGTTTTGTTAGAAAGCATTTAAGTCAAAGGACATTATTAATATCTAATATGAAATCAAACGAGTTTCCTCAATTAAAGACGCAAATTACCATTGTGAAAAAGCTATTGGACGGTTCGAAAAAATCTCAAAGGAAAATAGCCGAAGAAATAGGAAAAGAAGAATCCACCGTTTTTAGGGCACTCGAATATTTGAAAGATGTAGTTGAATACGAAGAAAAAGAAATTGAAAGTGGTAAGCGTAATAAAGGTATTTATAAAAATAAACTACGTTATATAAATTTTGAAAAAAGCAATATTATATATTTTTTCAATAAAGTTTTGAACCTTAAAACGTTAAATCAACAAGATGAGGCAGATATTATTTCATCTCTTCAAAAATCTGAATTATTCATAGAGACGCTCAGTAAAAATTCAATCTGTGGATGGTTGTTACAATCTCCTGAGCTTGAGAGTGAGGACTTAAGAGAAATGCTCCGATTTTCCCCCACATTTTTCAAATTAATTATTAAAAATGAGCCAGAAAATATGAATAAAATAGTCACTCGTCTTTGCTTAGGGACTACAGAATGGGGAATTGCTATGGTCAACACTAACGAAGAACTTGAAAATCTGAAAAAACTCCATCCTGAAAAAGAAGCAGATCTCAAAAACCTTAAACACATAGGTTATTGGTTTTTTTCACGAAGTAATTTACGAGATGAATTCTTTAAATGGTGCGTGAGAATTGATTATCTCCAAACTGGATTGATGAAAGACGAAGACAAACATCCAGCTATAGGAAAAATTGCGGCAGCAGAGACTTACAAAGCACAGATAAAACCAAAAATAAAAGTAGCCATTTCCCAAAGTTTTTCTGCATTATTGGATTCTATAAAACCCCAGCAATAGAGACTATTACAAGAGACCTTAAATCCTAAATTCCCAGCTTTTGGACATTATGATGTCAGAGGATATGTAATCTGATAAAATCCATAGTGCCTATAGACACTATAAACACACTAAGATTATTATGCAAAATCGACAAGAGGAGCAATATAGACCCAACATAATGTCTAATTTAATGGGAATTTAGGTAAATCTGCAAATTGTGTATAACATTAACTTTTATTCATCATTTCTTTAACTCTGGCTTCAATCATTGCTTTTATCATATCCTCATTGAGCGCCATATCTGCTTTGCGCTGCTTGTCCATTTCATCCAATCGTGCTTTAAGCTCGCTGTTCTCCTCTGTGAGCTTACTAAACTGCATGGCTGCATCTACCAGAGTAAACTTATAAAACAGATGATTACTTTATGTTAAGTGTTGGACATTAACACAATCGAAACTCTATAAATCCTTTTTTTAAATATCCATCGACTATTATATAACTAAAACCATGAGTTTACTTTGTAAAAGTGTAAATTAATAGAATAAGTGGTTGAAGTGTGATTTTCGGAACATAGATTTTGACCGCTTGCCAAAGAGTAAAAACAATCCTTATTTCGCATATATTGCATATAACTTCTTGTTGGTAAATTGAAATCTATATTGATGTGGTTGCGCTTCGTTTGTCCGTCGTGTTTGTTTATTATTAACACTAGAACAACTCAACAACGTCCCCATATAACCTTTTTATCGTATTGTTCTTCGTCGTGAGACTCTCAAACATCTTTCTGTCGGCTGATAATCCCAATATTCTGAGTGTTTTTTGTTCCATAAGATAATAGATAAATATATCAATATATAATATCTATTTTAACAAAATTAATTGCAGGATTTTCTATGAAAGTGAATATAATAAAAAGAAAGTGATTTAATGGAAATAATAGACGAACTTCCCATTAGAAAAAAAGGTAGAAAACCGGGTAAGGAATTAGAAGAATTGGAAAAAGAACAATATGAAGAAGACAACTTCAATGAAGTCCCACCAATTGACATTGTTGCTTTTAATGAATTAAGGTCATGTGCAGATTTGCTACGACTTTACACAACCAATCAACTTGAAATTCAACCGGATTTTCAAAGACAAGTTGTTTGGTCAAATCCAGCCCAGACAAGATTCATTGATAGTTTATCAAAACAGCTACCTATTCCAAGTATGTGCATCAGTTTGGACTATAAAACTGATAAACGACTGATTATTGACGGACTTCAAAGAATGCAAAGCATAATTAATTTTTTATCTGATGACAAATGGGAACTTTCTGAATTGGATGACATTGATGCAGAAATCTCCGGTAAAACTGTTCACACAATCAAAACCAAATCTAAGAATATTTATGACAGGGTACAAAATGTGATGATTCCTATTACCGTAATTCGTTGCGACTATTCTAAAAAATCACATAATGAATACTTGTTCACAATTTTTCACCGTCTTAATTCTGGTGGATTAAAATTAAACAACCAAGAAATTAGAAATTGTATTTACAATGGTTCATTAAATACGTTTTTAAAACACCTCACTCAAAATGATACTTGGAAAAAACTTCTCTCAATTAAAGCAAGTAAAAATTATAGGTTTTCAAACGAAGAACTCATACTAAGATTCTTTGCGTTTGTTGATAGATTGGATAACTACAATGGTAGACTTTCAAATTTTTTAAACCAGTACATGTTTGATATGAGAGAGCCAGGTGAACAATTTGTTTTAGAGAAAACAAATCTCTTTGAGAGAACAACCAAACTAATATATGAGAAACTTTTAGAAAAAAAATCTGCTGCATCTTTCAGCAAAACTCTATTTGAGGGTCTGCTTTATGGTGTCGCTGAAAACATTGATTCACTTGAACAAAAGACAATTCCTGATTTAAAAATGTTATTTCAAACTTTTCAAAACCTGCCGGACTATAGTCTTGACAGTTTGAAAGGAGGACTTTCTGCAAGAGAAAAAGTAATAACACGATTAACTGCATCAGAAACCTGTTTTTCTAACTAATTCATGACACCAAAAGAACCAATAGAAACTCTCATTAGGGAGTTGGAAAAACTCTATGATGCCCCTGCGGATCAGAAACATAAAGATTTCTATTCCAAACTTGCATTGATAGAATTATGCGGTTGGTTAGAGATTTCAATGGATGAAATTGTGAAAGGATATTCAACCACTAAATTAGTTGAAACTAAGAATCAAGAAAATTTTAAGAAAGAAATTATTGATAAAACTTACGGTTGCGATTACAAAGACCATTTAAGACCGATGCTCATAAATCTGATTGGATTGAAAGGTATTGAAACATTAGAAGCGACCTTAAAAGAAGATGGAGTATTTCAGATTTTAGTAGCACAACTTGGTTCGCTTTGGTCTTTAAGAGGAACAGCCGCACACACAACAATAGTTGGTGTTACTATAACTTATCAATCACCTTCTGCAATGAAAAAGTATCTTGACTCTCTTCATCCAATCTTGACAACATTAGAAGTAGAACTAACGAAATTATGATGCAACTTCTTGTCGCACACTGCAAAGTCATCATAAATCCGTATTAAGGCGTATGTGTTGCACATTGACCTAACTACCAACATAAATTGAAACGTTCTTGCATTTTTTATCATTAAGGGGTTTCTAAGGGTATTCCTGCTTAGGGCGTCGCCTCTTGGCTACTATAGAATAAGTGTGAAAGCGAAAACGAAGACATCATGAGAGGGGAATGCCTGATATACTATTGGATTTTCTTAATGGTATATTATCACATTTGGGTATATAAATGCTTAAAATTTTCCAATTTTAGCAACCATTATCATAATTTTGCATACCTATATTTAAACCGTCAAAATCGGGTTATTGGATTAATAGGATTGCATTATTTCCTTGATAAAGAATTCAAGATGACAATTGTAGAAAACCAAGAAATGATAAATCTACCTTTTATGTCAGTAACAGAAGAAAATTCTACTTCATAATTATCTGCATCCTCTAAATATTTCATTTCATTAATTTTATTAATAATATTCTCTGGAACTTCTTCACCAATTAACATATTATGAGCATAGAAATTTCTTATGCTAGTCATTAGTTTTATATTTTTTTCTAAATCATCTCTTCCTTTAAAATACCCTAAGGATTTTAATAAAGTAAATTTATTGAAGAATTGCCCTAATTCATTATTATCAATTATTAATTCTGGATTTTCAAATATATTGCATATAATTTCATTTAAAAAATAATCGACATACTGATGACCAATTATTGATAAAAATCTCAAATCTTCAATTTCATTAAAGTCATCACATGCTTGATTCATTAACTTTATTGATTTAATTTTTTTATGCTTTTTCATTTGAAAATTTTATCTCGATTATACCAAGTCATTAATATTGTACTTACTTATAACCTTTTCAGAAGCCTTTAGGATTACGCAGGACAAACGGTCTTTACCTTTTAAGGCAAATATTGCACATTAGATAATTACCAACATGAATTGAAACAATTAAGTGAAACAATAGGCTTGAAAAACACAAATCTCCGGAATATATCAGTAGAACATGCGATATATCCCAGAGTTAATCTTTATTTAATTGATAAAGTGATGGCGAAGGTATTGATAGTTATATCAATTTCTTTTGCCTCGCTCGTCCCTCAACCTTGTCTATGTGAACATTAATTAGCTCTTCAATTTCAGATGAGACTTTACCCCATATTTTACCCTGATATTTTTTTACAAGATAATTCCTGAATCTGTCCATTGTTTGGTCTTCAATTTGTACTGATGCCATAATCATCATAATAGGCATCCACTCTATAAATATCTTATTCTGTTATTCTATTATATTGTAAAAGATTAGTATATTCATTTTCAGAAGCGGTAACGATTTTTTTAGGATGATTATTATAATGACAAATAGTATGATAATATATAAATAGAAATATTACTAATTATTTCAGACTCAAAGGAGTAATTTAACCATGACTGAAAACAAAATATGTTCAGTACATAAAAAGGCATTAAACCGTCCCGCCTGTATGAGGAATAATATACCGGGAAAAGCCTTCTGCCCAGAATGTGGAAAACTCATGTGCCCTATATGTAACCGGCATAATGTTAGACTGCGGTCTACTAGAGTAACCGGGCAAGCGTTCTATTGAGTAATGTAAAATCATCCCTAAAATAATAAGCAAAGCATTTCTTACACCACTATTATTAAGAATAATTACTTTTATTGCTAGTTTTAAAAAATTATGTGTGTTGCATATTGGAATAACTGCAAAAATAAATTGAAACTGTTGTCCGATTTAAAAAAAAGTTAAATGTTAATTTCAGGTTTTTTTAACATTTCTTTAACCCTTGCTTCGATCATGACTTTTATTAAATCTTCATTAAGAGCCATATCTTTCTTGCGTTGTTGCTCTATTTCATCAATTCTTGCTTTTAGCAGTTGGTTACTGACTTCAAGTTCTTTCCTGTATTCGGATTCTAATTTATTAATATCTATTTCATTAATGTATAAAAAATGTTCAGCTTTCTGGAAATACTCATACATTTGCTCTTTGGTATATTTGCGATACGAAGCGGTAAGATAACCATTATGACCCATTAGAGCTTCTACAACATCAACGGGACAGCCAACAGCTAATTGCGATCTGAAATACTTTCTAAACATATGTATATGAAAAGTTCTTCGCTGGATAGAGCTTGAAAATTTCTCTAAACCTGCTTTCTGTAGGGCTGTGCTAAATATCTGCAATGCTACTACATCACTGAAGGGGAAAAGTCGGTTTTTGTATTCCTCTTTTCTTTCAATTACTCGACCACCTCTTTTAAAGGTTGTTTCCATATATCTTTCTCGTAATAATAAATAAGCTTCAAGAGTATGGATAGCTTCTTTGTTAAGAAATGTATATCTCTGTTCTCCGGTCTTTGTATTATGTCCTCTTATCAAAATAGTAGGTATCACTATTTTTCCATCTTTTATATTCAAATCATTAAGATTTAATTGCAGACATTCACCAATACGCATGCCTGTACTGATAAGAGTTAAAAATAAAGCTCTTCCTCTGACATCTGTATATTGAATGATTTGTTTGATAATATCTTTTGTGAGGTCATCCTCTTCTGTTCTGCTTCCACCTTTTGGACTTTTATTTCTAATATCTTTAATCTGCCGTCCACTAAATTCGATGCCGAATTGTCCAAAATATTCTCTTACGGTGCTAATATAAGCCCTTGCTGTTAGTGGGGGAATTCCTTTTGAACTCATATATACGGCAAATTTAAGCAGGTCGTCATAATAGTCACGTTTTTTAATTGACATATATTTTTTTAGATGTCGTTCGAATTCCACCAATTCTTTTTCGGTTATACTCCCACTTTTTCTTTTCTCACTTGATACAAATTCAATAAAGGCTAATAGACCTGATTTTCTTGAATTCTTGGTATTCTTGTTTGCATAATAACTTAGAAATTCTTCGATTGATTTATATTTCATAATGCCTTCAAATAAGTAAAGTGGTTTAAAACTATAAATAGATAATCTAATATGAACAAAAGAATACTAACTGATAATCTTTTTGATAAAGGAGACTAAATGAAAATGATTTTTAGCGGCATAGTGGTTCCCATATCCACTATAGACTGGTACGGCAGGTCCGTATCTGTGATTTTTTTTAACGGATGTAATTTTAAATGTTTATATTGTTCCAACAATAATTTCATAAAAGTTGCAAATCAGCGCATAGAGCCCCTGTATAAAGGAGGGAGCGTTATGGAAATAGAAGAAATAGAAAAAAAGATCCTTGATGCAAAATCCTTTATTAGCGCCGTAGTTTTCTCAGGAGGAGAACCGACGACCCAGTATGACGCATTAGAACATCTTGCAAGATTCGCAAAAGAACAGGGGTTGCTTGTTGGCATCGAAACGAATGGGTACTACCCTGAGCGGCTTTCCAGGCTGATAGAGAAAAAGCTCCTTGATAAGATATTCCTTGATATCAAAGCGCCCCTTGATGATGTGCAAAAATATAGCATCATAACAGGAGGAAGAGATGATGCTGCGGGGCGCGCAAGAAAGTCGCTGGACTTAAATGGCATTGATATTGAAGTCAGGACAACAGTTTTTCGCCCGTTTTCGGATGTTTTGGGAATTGCCAACTCACTTGTGGGAAGGGAGTGCATCTATGTAATCCAGCAGGGTATCCCTGAAAATGCCCCTGAAGGCGAAATAAGAAAAGAGTCAGTGCTTACGAGAGATGAGATGATTGTTCTTGCGAGGAGCGTTTCTTTTTTGAAAAATGTGAGGATCAGGACTAAAGAGAAGGGGGAGGAAAAGATAGTTTAATTTCCTGCTTTATAACTTTTTTAGACTCAGAACAACCTTCTTTATCTCCTCCATACTCGCATCCGTCTTGAAGGAAATCCCTGAAAAATGCGTTCGTGATGCTTGAAAACCCCTCTCCTTCAAAGCAATAATAAGTTCGGCGGTTGACATTGCAGTTATTCCGAGCGCTTTACAAACCTTATGAATGTCGTAATACATTGGGATCTCAAGTTCATCCCTGCATGCAGCGATCAGTTTCAGAGCCTCCTTAAATTCCCTTTTTTCAATCTCGACTAACAATTTCTCGCAAAACTCCCGTTCATGAAGTTTCCCGAGCCACAGCGGCCCTGCAAGCGATGTGGTGTGCCCGCACACAGTACATTTTTCTTCCAGGTGGACAGCCAGCCCGAACTTCCACTTCCTATCGCCGCAATTAAAGCAATGTGACAAAAATCCCATAACTTTCAAAGATTCATCCGCTTCCTTGATGCCTTTTTTCACTGATACAAAGAGCCTCACGTAATGCGCCGAAGCATAAGAAAGTATAGGTGTCATGGCCTTATCATATTTGGCAAGAGTCCTGGCAACTGCTCCCATGAGAACCCTGACTCCCATCTCAGGATAATATTCAGTTTTAAGAGGGACCGCAGAATAGTTCCTGATCCCTGCTTTCTTGTGGGCGCCGCAAAGAGGCGCGGTATCAGTGGCTGTTACGCAAAGCAGCCGTTTTGTTGAGTAACAGGCAGCATCCAGGAACGGCGCCGGGGTTCCGAAAGGGTCAAGATCAGTGATATCGAAACTGCCATCCATCATCACCACATTGGCGTTTCTCTTCATTGCAGTGCAATTAGTGAGGTTATTGAGTTCGATATTCTTTTTTATTAATTCAAATGAAGTTCCTTCCCAGTCGCTCATTGTGGTATTAAGACCCACTTCACTGGCGATGCGAAGCCCGCGTATCCCTGATGCTGAAAGAGCGTCAAGATAAGTGTATCCGGGATCATCTTTTGAAAAACATGCTATTGCTGCAACTGCGACGTCCCGGTTGACTTTCATTGCAGGATTATAGAATACTGCGACTGATGATGGTGGAAAACTTGAGTTCTCATCAGGGACCGGAACTTCGACCCTTGTTGTGCCTTCTGTGATAATTTTTGTGAGCATGAGATTGCCACATTTGGAATTGCTTATATAATGTATCATGTTTTAAAAAAAGCCCCGGGAGGGATTTGAACCCTCGACCTAGAGATTACAAATCTCTCGCTCTGCCAGGCTGAGCCACCGAGGCTTTAAGGAAAAGCTTTCGCTCGTAAGGATGGAATCAGACTTAAAAGCTTCGGTATTGTATTTTACAAGATGATCGTTTGAGATTTTAAGGTTCATCGGGCTTTTCCCTCACAATCTCCCCAGAATAGTTTTCAGGATGGCATGGTCAATTGAATAGCAAATTATTTTATCGATGTTTGATATAATATATGTCGATGCGCAAGGATAATAACAGAAAAGTGGAACAAACAGAAAGATTTTCTATTGACGAAGATCTTCACTCTCTCGATAAAGAAGAATTATTTGACCTCTTACATGATATTCTGGAACAAAAACCTGAGATATTCGAGCCTATTCTCGAATGGTTCAAAGAAAGACAAATTACTTCTCCGGAAAAAGTGACAAGAAAAACTTGCATAAACGACGAGCTATTGATGGAATACTGGAGTGATGCAAGAGAAATAATCTCGGAATTCAACGAATATGGCGGAGGGTCTGAAGATGAAGAAGATGAAGCCTGTTCTTATTTAAATCGCATTTCAGATATAAGCAACGAAGGGAATATATCCACTGCGGCCAAGATTAGATTTTTAGATAATGCCTTTGAAGAATACAATAATGAAAATTCTGGTCTCGAAGATGCCATGATGGATGTTTTTTTCGAGATATGCCAGACAAAAGAAGAATGGGAGTACCTGGTAAAAAAACTTGATGAACACCCCTCCGACTGGAGGAAAAAACTCATAATGGATATCCAGAAAGAGCATCTCCATAACGATAAAGCGTATCTGGCAGAACGAATGAAAAAACTTCACTATGGAATGGATTACTGGGATCTGGCAAAATTTTATGTCGAGAAAGGAGATAGAAAGAAAGCCGTGGAAATAGCAGAAGAGGGATTATTAAAAGGAGAAGGGCGACAGACGGAATTGTTTGAATTTTTGTCCGAACATTATGCAAAAAGTCAGGATACCGCAAATCTTGAGCGTGTCGTACGGTATGCGATCAAGAAAGAAAGCGACGAAAAGGAGATGCTGGACAGATTATTTGAATATTATAAAGCACAGAACGATTATGAAAACGCCAAAAGAGCGATCTTGAAAGCATTCGAGTATGTGAAAGAAGCCGGATATATTCCAGAAGTAAGGTCATATGCGCACTACAATAAAATGAAACAGTTCCTGGTTGAAGATGATTGGAAAGAGATCGAGCCGAAAATTATCCGGGAAGTTCGAGAGAAAGACCTGGAAGATTATATGCGAATTTGTCTGGATAAAAACATGAAAAAAGAAGTGGTAGACATATTATTAAATCCACCAAAAAAACGATCTGGTTTCGGACACTTTTCTGATAGAGAATATGACTTTGATGAATTCGCAAATCGGTTAAAAGAAGAGTTCCCGGAAGATATCATTAAATATTACTGGCAAAAAGCATATAATAACATCCGGAATGGGAATAGAGATACATATCGTATCGCAGCAAGATATCTGGGGATGGTTAAACACATTTATATCGATGTGTTAAATGAAAAATCGAAGTGGGAACAGTGTTTTTCCAATCTAAAAGTAGAATTTAAGAAACGTCCAGCATTTCTGGATGAGTTGAATAATTATGAAAGAGAGGAGCATGGTGGTTTAGATGATCAATGAAGAGAACGTAAACCAGGCAATATTTGACTACTCAGACAAAAAATATGGCAAACGATTAAAGGAACTATTCCAGAGATATCTGGATGAATTCCCCGAAAAAGATGTGGAACTACCCGAAGAAAAATGGCGTAACAATTTTCTTGCGTGGCTTTTTTTTGAAAAAGTGCTTCCGGAAACTGGCATGACAATTGCAGAAGAATTTGCAAAAAACACGCCTGATCTGAGTCCTGAAATGAGAGTGAACGTTCTGCAGATGAAAAACATTATACGATCCAGATTTATAGTTATTTCCAGAAAGGATTTATTTTTAAAGATCAAGGATATGGAGGGAAACAAAGTCTATAAGGTTAAATTACATGCGCCAAGTCCCGTATATCCAAACGCCGTTTTAACTGGCAGAATTCATCCATTTGGCGATCATTACCGTTTCGCCGGCGTATTTTTTATGTCAACATCGCCGTTTATATTGGATCCAGATATTCTTATGAGTGCTTATGAGAATGACGGACTTAAGAAGATCGAGAGCATTCTATTACGCAAGGGTTCTTCTCTACAGTCAATAATGAACAAATATCCAGCCCATTGGATAGATTGGATGTGCAAGCATTATGGTTTGAAAGAGAGACTTAAAACTGAAAAAGTCAGGGCGATTGAGAATAAAATTGTAAATGACCTGCCCCAGATCGTTTCAGAATTACCGGAAAAGTCAAAGGAAGCGCTTGCCTTTTGTATCAAACAGGGCGGATTTGTGAAATATGGTCAGCTCAAAGACTACGATGATGATATGGATTTCTTCTGGAAGGAGGGAAAAACCTTATCCACAATTGGCTTGCTGAGGCAGAAAGGACTGCTGGTTGTTGGAAAAATGGTCTTTGGCGATAGAAAATTCAAGGTCGCGTTTATACCTATTGAAATCCGTGATGGTTTAAAATCAATACTGTCCCATAAAAGTCCATCCTTGGACGAACCGATGGAAATATCAAAGCTGTAAAATCCGTGCCTTAACACTGCGTCATCCCCGGTTTCCCGTCTCCGCTGCCGCCTACGAGTTTTGACATCTCGCGAAAGATAGTCTAGATATTTATCATAGCTCCAGCCACCGTATTATCTCTTCAACAGTCCATCTTTTGATTCCACAATTATCAAAATGCCCATCATTGCTGAAGATCCCATCATTTTTTATAGATAGGGCGAGCGCCACAAATTCTGAATCTTTTAAATCGATCTTTTCCATGATGTTCTTTGCTTTTTCAAGGTTCTTTGAAAATGCATCTTTTTTTACGATCTCCACTTTGTTCAAGAGATAAAAAAGTGTGAAAAAAACTTCCTTTTGGCTTAAACCAGTTTTCTTACAGAGAAGCTGTTTATGTTTCAGCAATTCTATCAGAAATAGTTCAGGCAGGTAAAATGTGATCTTATCTGTCAGGAGTATATCCCTGATCGTGGATTTTTTACTTAT
Source organism: Candidatus Methanoperedens sp. (assembly GCA_049301735.1). Lineage (GTDB taxonomy): Archaea > Halobacteriota > Methanosarcinia > Methanosarcinales > Methanoperedenaceae > Methanoperedens. Next base: position 9,228 of record JBAQLI010000097.1, on the reverse strand, counting down.
CAGCGCTGAGATTATGATATTGGTATCAAGCACCAATCTCAGTCTTGTAATACTTTTCAAATAAATCACGCTTGATCAAATTATCAATTTCTTCAACATCTTCTTCTTTCAGTTTACTTTTTGCGAGTATGGATTCCACTATTTCCCGTTCATTCATGAAGAAGATAATATCTTTGACCAATTTTTCGTTCCAGTTCATAAACCGAAATTTCTTCATTTCTTTTGCGATATCGTTCGGAATGTCAACAACTAATTCGGTCATATTATTCAATATCTCATTAGATTTGAGATGTTATATAGATTTATATGGATTTTTCTTCATCTTGCTCTCTTTGTTCTGAATCAGATTCTTATTTGGCTGCTCAGCCTTCCCCTTAACCATCTCCACGCCCTTCTCCAGCGCCTCCTCTATCCTCGCAACATCCGTCCCCCCGCCCTGCGCTATCCCCGGCTTCCCTCCGCCGCCTCCGCCCAGTAGCTTTGACATCTCGCGCACAATTGCACCTGAGTTCACACCCATCTTCTGGGCGCGCGCCCCTGCCCCCATCACGATCTTAACCCCGCTTTTATCACTTGCAAGGATTGCCACAACATCGTCGTTCTTGCTGAATTCTGTAGCTGCCTTGATAAGTTCCTCAACGTCAGCATGGGGGATCTTCTTTGCAAGCACTTTCAGGCCATTGATATCAACAGCATCGCTCATCATCGCCTTCACTCTAACTTGCGCAAGTTCAGCTTTTAAGCGTTCGTTCTCCTTCTTGAATTCCTTCCATTCCTCAAAGAACCTGTTCACGGTAACAGGAAGCTGGTCCGGGGAAACACGAAGCGCTTCTGAGGCTTTATTTAAAAGCTCATCCCTTTCCTGCATGCGTTTTACAGCAGCTTCACCTGCTGAGAACTCAATTCGCTCAACACCATCCTGTATCCTCTCGGTCTTAATGAGCTTGATCGGGCCAATCAATCCGGTATTTGAAACATGTGTTCCGCCGCAGGCTTCCACATCATTACCCACGCGAAGAATACGGATATCCTTCCCCGGTGGAACACCGCCCTGGTAAAGCACAAAACCGTAACGCTGTTCAGCCTCGATCCTGTCCATCCAGTCGATGAATACAGGCTGGTTCTTCATCACGGCTTTATTAGCAAGAAGTTCTATCTCTTTGAACTCTTCATCAGTAATACGTTTAAAATGGGTCAGGTCAAGCCGTGCCCTGTCTGTGGACTTCTGAGCGCCTGTTTGCCAGATATGCTTTCCTAATACGGATTTAGCAGCTTCGTTCACTATATGCGTGGCAGTGTGGTGGCGCATATGCGCCATCCGCCGCTCCCAGTCAATTTTCCCTTTTACAGTATCGCCTTTCTTGAACCCGAAATCAGAATCGGTCTCATGGACTATAACTCCATTTAGATTCTGTACATCCACTACATTTGCAACATAATCATTGACAGAAAGCGTCCCGTGATCAGCAGGCTGGCCTCCGCCTTCAGGGTAGAACACAGTCCTGTCAAGTATAACATTGTTTTCAATAACATCAAGAACCGTTGCCTCAAATTCTATTTGTTCGGGATATTCATAATATAGCTTTTGTGTTGGCGGTAAATCAAGCGCAAGTGTCTCTTCTTCCTCTGTTTGTGCCTTGCTGTGCGATTGCGCGACAAGTGAATAGAACGTATCAGGGAGTTCCACTACGACACCCGCTTCTTTTGCGACTTCACGGGTTATCTCAGGCGGGATACCGTGCGTATCGTATAACTGTATAATTTCACCAAGCGGAATTGCCTGGTTTTTCTCCTTGAAATGTGAAGCGGTCTTCTTTACAAGTTTCGTTCCGCGCTCAATAGTATCTGCGTATTTCTCTTCTTCAAGCGCAACAATTTCCCTTATCGTATCAAGCCGCTCCCTGAATTCCGGGTATTCGGGAAAATTCCGTATCTGCATTTCGATAATTTCAATAAGGGGTTCCCTGATATCCAGTTCTTTCATAAGCCGGAGCGTCCGGCGAAGCACAAGTCTTGTGAGATAACCAGCTTTCACGTTCGATGGGATTATACCGTCGCCCAGCATGAATGCAAGGCATCTTGAATGATCGGTGATAGAATAAACAGTCTCGACCGGGACCATTATCCTCTGGAGTTTTTCAACCGTCGTGCCAATGCTATCAGCCACTTTCTTCCTGAGCTGGAGAAGGTTTGCCTGTCCGCTGATATCCATTACACCTGCTAACCTTGCATTTTGCGAGAAAATCTCTGCATATTCAGGATTTTCAATAGAATGCTCAATACCTGCAAGATCCATGAGTTCATTCACAATTTTAGGGAACACGGCATCGTATATCGTGGGCGAGCCTTTTGATGCCCACACGAACCTCTCAAGACCATAACCTGTATCAACAATATAGTTGTCCATCTTTTCGTAGGTCTCACCTTTTATATTTATTGAACCGCCCTTTGTCTGCTTCAGGTCCATAAAGACAAGGGTTGCAAGTTCAAGGCCGCCAACCAGCACTTCAACGCTGGGACCTGCATTCCCTCCGCCTGCCCAGGGCGCTTCCTTATATGTCACCGCATTCAGGTCAAGGCCAAGACTGGCAAGCAGAGAATCACACAGTTCAACAGTCCTGTCCTTCCAGTATATTTCCTGCCCTCGTTTGTTAAAGCAGTGATGAGCCATCATCTCAAATGTTGTAAGGTGGCGTCCGCTCCTGCCTACTGCGTCAAGGTCATCAAGGCGTATGCAGGGCTGCGATATCGTGAGAGGATTAGCAGGTGGCGGGACAAGGCCGGATGTAACGAAGGGCTGGAAATCCGCAATGGAAGCAATTGTAAGATAAATATCATCACGCCAGCGTGCGATAACAGGATAACGGTTAACGCGTGTATGCCCTTCTTTCTCGAAAAATGATAGATATGTCTCCCTCATAGAGGATATGTCATATTCTTTCTTGAAAACCGGTTTTCCGATAAATGAATATGAAACGCAGGGCGGGTCTCCGCAGAATTCAGTTTCAGAGTCTCTCGTCCAGAAATTCTTGCCGCACTTGGGGCATTGTTTTCTCACAAATCCATTATCTTTGAAATAATCAAGCTGGTACTCGTCCATAATATCTGGGGGTAGTTATTGTTAAGGGAATAGATAACTATTCTGGAAAAATACTCTACTAAATTATTCTAAGAAATTATCCTGGAAAATCAATTTGTTTCTTTCTTCATCCCTATAACAGTCAGGAATCGTTTCACTACAGCCTCTTCAGCCAGTTTCAGAAGGGTCTGTTTATCTTTCGTACCGCTAAATACCCCAAGAGGGATTTGTGCGCCTGCAAGGCTGGCATGCCCTCCGGCCTTATCAGCACCGAATGCATCAGTCAGGATCTTTCCGATATTTATCCTGTCATCCCTGGATCTTCCGGAAATATATATCGTATCTTCACTAAGACCAAAAACCAGGGTTGTAGTTATTCCTTCAAGAGTCAGCATGTAATCCGCAGCCTGGGCGAGAGTATCCCTGTCGCGTATCGTCCCAACATTTGATATAAGGTAACTGCCTTTTATCTGCCTATTCTTGATAGCTTCACCAAGAATATCTATCGACTCAGTAGATTTTGAGGGCGCCTCTATGCGGTTCAGTATATCATGGTTTGCAAGAGGAAATAGATATGCTGCAGCTGTCATGTCAGCAGGATCGGTATTTCTCCTGAAGTCATTTGTGTCCACTTTTATTCCGTATAATAGTGCTGTTGCAAGCTCAGTTTTTATTGGTATCTCAAGTTCCTGGAGATATTTTGTCATTATGGTAGCAGTCGCGCCTATGTTGGGCCTTATGTCTATATATTCTGCTTCCACTTCTTCCAAATTAGCCTGGTGGTGATCAATCACAATGCTGACCTTCGTTCCGGGGGGAAGTAAATTATTTACACCTGGCGCCGATGATTCAATGAGTGCTATTTTTTTGTAATCTGATGCCTTGAAGTCTTTCGACTGGTCCATCTCTATATCAAGGAGGTTTACAAAAGCTTTGTTTTCATGATGCCCTATTATCCCCTTATAAAGGATTTCCGCTTTAACCCCTACGCTGTTTGCGATTTCCTTCAGGCCCATGGCGCTTGAGATGGCATCCGGGTCGGGATTGTCATGAACTATGATCGCAAGTTTTCCTTCACCCACAGTATTTATTAATTTCTTTAGATCCTGGGCAAGTTTCACGGATTTCATTTTTTCTATATACTGGACAATGGCTGATGCTATCGCTTTTATTGGCAGGTTCGAAGGAAGGACCACAAGGTCAGCGCCAGCAGCTTCCATTTCTTCCTTCTCCTGGTAAGTATTGACTCTTGTAACTATCTGGACATCGGGAGCTTTTTTCCGGATAAAATTCAAAGCTTTCTTATTTGCTTCGATGTCAGAACTCATTATAAAAACAGATTCGATATTCTGGATATCCAGACTTGAGAGAATCTCATTATCACCGATATTTCCCTGCACAGCATTGAGGTTTTGTTCTTTTAATGTCTCGACCTTTGCAGAATCATTATCCACAAGGATGATATTCTTAGTCCTGGTCTCAAGCTCTTTTGCAAGAGCAAGACCAATACCTCCGCTACCAAGAACCGCATATATTGCTTTGATGGATTTCAATTCACTTGAGTTCTCCTCGATATGAAAGCCTCCTATCTTACGCTCTATATTAAGTAGCTTGTATTAATAATTAACTTTTTATTAATTTCTATACTACTTATTAAAAGCTTAATCTTATCCCTCTTTATGGATTTACAGCGTTTTATATTTATGGTTTACTTGAATATAAGAATACGCATTATGACGAGTTTGTGGGTTCGAATCATTCCCCTCTAACTCTGGGTGAACAATCCAGAATAAAATCAATAGTTTCTATTCATGTTGGTAATTATGTATAGATACAATATCAATGTGCCATGACTTAAACCCTATTTCTTCCCTTCCTTGCTGAACAAGCACAGAATTCCTCCTACAAGCATAATCAATTGCAGCGGCGGAATCACGCTGGAAACGATGGCAAGAATTCCCGCCCTGTTAAAATCATTTTCCTGCGCCGACTTGAATGCATATATCCCGACAATCAGGCCGATTATCTGGACAAGACCGAGCGCATAGAACAAGCCGCCGAAATAACTTCCCATCATTCCGCCCATCCAGTTCGTCATTCCATAATTATAACCAAATCCCATCATACCTGGGCCTATCGCAAATATAGCCGCGATTCCAATTGCCTGTATCACTATTCCTATCAGAATCAGAATCTTTCCGATAGTCCCTTCCGTGCTGAGCTGGTTTGTTCCTGGCATTGGTATCAATTATATTATTGGACTTCATATTATTTAAGCTTTGCAAACAATAAAGGCAATAATCAAAACGGCCTTTATATTCTCTTATCCTAGAAGGTCTTAATATTGCCTAGATAAATCATGAGGATTCACTTCCCGCCCTAAAGGGAGCACGCAAAAGCGAATGTGCGCCCTACCGCGCAAGAACAGCCCTTCGGGACGTTTTACGTAGTTGTTTTTAAGTGCCATGAATATATCCAATTTAATTTTTGATCAAGTGAACTATCTTTCCCCCGGAAATGACTTACCATCGGAACAGCGAACGCAGACACCCTTTTCTGTGATGCACCGGGAACATACTAAACTTCCGCATAACATGCACGTATGCAACTTTCCCGGTCGTCCGCATATACTACAAACTCCAGTTACTTCCATATACTCCCTCCAGACAAATATTAAAAATTAAAAATTAAGATGCTTGATATGGAACATAATATTCCTCTATCATCCATGATTCAAGCGCTACAGGTTGTTTTTTTCCCATATTTTTCATCAATGCAGGGCGTTTTTGTTGGATTTCTGATATTTTGTTATTCATTTATACCAATGTCATCCCAGATGACAGTCTCCATGGGATTGATTCCTTATAAGAATTTAAAGTTATCGATTTCGTTGTGTATGTTGAGCATCATAATGTGTTATTACGACTTTACTGCTTTCACAAGTTCTTCTATCTTGCTTTTGACATCATCGACCTGTTCGACGATCGTGCCGGTGACTATCATGTCGGCTCCTGCTTTTACCCTCTCTTTTGCGGTGCTCCCATCACGTATTCCGCCGCCAACGATTACTTTTGTGGATTTTCCAACCACTTTTTTTACAGCCTGGATCATTTCAACAGGCACGGGTTTATCGGCGCCTGAGCCTGCTTCAAGATATATGTAATGCATCCCCAGGTATTTTGCCGCAAGAGAATAAGCCACAGCCAGCTTCGGCTTGTTCCTCGGAATAAGGCGGGCATCTCCCACCCATCCGGCAACACCTCCCGGTTCTATTAAAATATATGCCATAGAGATCGGTTCGATGTTATGTTTATAAACGATCGGAGCCCCAATTGCCTGGTTCGTTGTAATGTAATTGACATCCCTTGAATTAAGAAGGCTCATAAAAAAAACCGCATCAGCTCCTGGTGCAAGCCCTGCGGCATTTCCCGGGAAAAGAATGACCGGAAGATCACAGGCAGACTTTATAGCCTGCACGGTCTGTTCAACAGTACTTCCGGTAGCCCCGGTAGAACCGCCGACCATAATTGCATCTGTGCCGCCAAGATACGCTTCTTTTGAGATTTTTCCGGCTATTTCAGGCGATTGTGAGTCAGGATCTAAAAGGGTAAGGTGAACAGCACCTTCTTTTTCAACTATCTGGTTGAGACGCTCCTCAACTGACATCAGGTTATGTTCCCTTAAGTTCCTTTGATTTCATTCTAAGATTCTTATATCCGCATTTTCTGCATCGTGTTGCGCGAACTGAATTTCTTGCATTACATTTCATACAGATTTTCATGTGTAATAGTACTTTTTCCGCTTCTGGAAATCTTGCCATAGTTCACCTCTGGTGGACTGCTTACTTGAATGTTAAGACATTTAATACTTTGGTATAAAAATTCCTTAACCCGATTTCAGGTTATAATAAAAAGATACTGTCAATTATAATAATTTTGATTATCATTATGCTCATCTACATGGAAAAATATATATAACATATCGTGTATACCTATATTGGTAATTTATGCGCGAGGGGATTTATGAAAAAAGAAAATCTGCAATATACCTTACAAATATTAGCCAGTCTCTTTGAGAACACGGCTGAAAAGTCGCATATAGAGGAATTCAAGATAAAATACAAAGGAGTCCGTTGGAATGGCGGAGTCAAAAATAGCCTCTTGGGTTATGCCAAGACTAAACTGGCAATGAAAATATGGATAGAGAACTTAATTAATTTTATGAAGGATAAGGGAATAATACTTACAGCGCAAAGAATCTGGTAGCATTTTATTTTTTTAACGCTTCTTGCTTTCTTCAACCTGCCGCACAATCTGCGGGTAATTCCCGAATACCGAAGCAAGGTCGATCGTACAAACAACATCCACTATACCCAGAGCTGCTATGGGTTTACCGTCTTTGTCCTGGATAGGGGTGACAACAACAGGTATTCCTTTATATGTTCCTGTAGTTGGTATTGTATGGATCACCCGATTTTTTTGCATTGCTTCTTCAAGCACAGGTCCTGTATAATCTTTATCAACTAAGTTTCCTTTTTCAAGTCTGACGCCTTTTTTATTTTTACTTCGCATAGTAACAGGAAGTGAAAAAAGTTCATGCACCATTTTCGCAAACGGAAGTATCTCATCACTCGAAGAATTCTCGGATATACGCAATTCAGACATTTTGTTATTCTCCTTTGCTATTAAAATTCAATTTTGCGGCTAACACTCCATATTAATAATCATTCGCCGGGCTTAATATCCTTTTCCTTTATCTCTTTGCCAGGTTCTATTTCCTCGAATATCTGTCCTTCAAAGGAATAAACCTGCGCCCCTTCAAGCCATGCATCAGGCATGAGTCCTGCTTTTATGCATGTCTGGGAAAGAAATTCAGTACTATCAAATCCATATTCCACTGCGACCTGGGGAAGAAGAAGCCCTGAACTCCTTCCGCTTGAAATGATAAGACCATCCCGCCCGATAACTATTTTATCAGGAATGTCTCTGGGTTTTGCATTAATACGTTTCGGAACAGTAAGTACGGTGACTTCAATAACAATTTCATCAAGTTCTTTTAGCTCTACGGGATAAAACCGCGGATCTTCCCGCGCAGCATTAATGGCTGACAAGATTATAGCTTCCCCAAGAGGAAGGACAGGATAAGGTCTTCCAATACAGCCCCGAAGCTCTTTTGAGGCAATTTTCTTATTCAATGTTACAAAAACACCGCGCTTTTCCTTGAAAATATCCGGAAGGTTTTCCGGTTTGATCTTTTTTCCGTTTGTGAGGCATTCTTTTATTGCTGTTCTTGCCAGGCATACAGCCGTCTCTCCCTCTGATTTTGTAAGCATGGTTAAAGATTATCCTGTAAGATTATATGTTTTTTGAAATCGCTTCATATTCATGCCCTGCCAAAATGTCAACATCCTGTATCGTCATCAACTTATCCTTTGCCATTTTCCTGATATGGGGAATAACCGGCTCCAGGCGCTCCTGTGTATCCACTACCTCAATAATTACCGGAAGGTCTTCACTCAGTCGCATAATGCTTGCCGTATGAAGGATACTGTGAACGCCGTACCCTTCAAAACCACGAAATACAGTAGCTCCTGCAATTCCTTTGCTTCTTAAGTATTCAACAATAGCGTGATACGCAGGCTTTCCTTCATACCGTCCTGATTCCCCAATGTAAATCCTGAGTAATTTTGCTTTCATTAAACAATATCTATATATTGTTCATCAGTTAAGTATTTTGGATAGAATAACATCGCTCCCCTGTTCAAAATCATCAATTTTCTTATCAGGGAACAAGTCTACTTCTGACTATGGTTAAAACCGCCCATCTCAACATTTCGCTGTCCGCCTGCGAGCGCATGAGTCCTGCTTTGACTTTCATTTTTGCTATCTTAGCGGAATTATTTTTAAATTAGATATTTTCCTAAAATCCTTGATATTGTCTGTAAACACTTCAACATCGAGATCTATTGCATTTTGTGCGATTATAGCATCATTTATCCGGGTATTGGAGTAGTAGCTGAGTTCGAGCCCATCCAATAAATCATAATAAACCCCTCACTCTAATTTATGACAACAGATGAGGGGTGGGGTAGAACCCCAGAGATATATCATCTCGCAGAATATAAAAGCATAACTTTTATCGAACCTAAA
>JBAQLI010000096.1:0-26471 GCA_049301735.1 Candidatus Methanoperedens sp. | reverse complement strand
CCCATCTCCTGCAAAGGGAAAAGCCAAACGAAAGCTGCATACGGGAAATCTGTACGTGCAGTTTGATGAGGAGGGGGAGGTTGTTAAGACCTCTTCTTTGCTCTAGCCCCTTGACCCCGACGCTGTAACAGGTGGTTGCAGGATCAAAACTACTTTCAGGGATGGCTCAATAAGTTTAAATTGAAAAGCATGTTTCTAATGCGAAGTAATGCATTTTCGCAATCTTTTGGGGACTTTCCACCAGTAATGACGAGTTTTCCGGAACCGAACAATAAAAGAACTACTTTAGGGTCAAACATTCGATAAACCAATCCAGGGAACTGTTCAGGCTCGTATTCGATGTTTTCCATTCCTAATCCCAATGCTACAGCATTCAGATTCAGGGCATCTCCAAGTTCAGCGGATGCAACTATATTCTGAATGATTACTTCATAATTATCCGTTGTTTTTATCCCAAGAGCAGTGAGTTTTTTATTGAGCATTTCTCCGGATTTTTTTGCATCTTCAATGGATTTGCAACCCGTACATACAACCTTGCCTGAATTAAACAGCAAAAAAACAGCTTTTGGATCCTTCATCCTGAAAACAAGACCTGGAAACCTTGATTTATTGTATTCGGCATTCTCAAGTTTTGATTTAATATCATTCAGATCCAGATTATCTGAAAGTTTCATGGTGGAAACCACATTTTCAATTTTAAAATCAGTTGATTTCATCTTTATTTCCTTCGAATCTTGATATTGGAACGAATAACGATAACTGTTATTGCACTTCATAATTTATTTAAGAGTTTGAACCGCAATCTATTTTTAGTATGAAAAAATATGTATTATTATGGATTTACGCCAATGCAAGAAAGGTTGTGAGGTATGCACGCCATGCGAAGATTGCAAAGCGCCACAATTCAATGTGAATGTGATGTGCGGAAGCTGCCTGGGCTGTGAGACCCCACATGTCGAAATGTATGAATGGAAATAATTGAAACCTGGTAATTATTTTTTTTCAGGAGATACACTAGAGCGATTTATATCTCCCTATAATTCAGGACTCTATCGACTTATCTAATCCACACGCATCCACAACATTAATTAACCCGGTAAAATATATAACTGTTGCACTATACAGGTGCATAATGGTAGAAAAGAAGGAGATACTTAAGATTTTAAGTGGTTACGATAAAGAGAATATAGCTATTGCTACTGTTTGTTCACATAGCAGCCTTCAGATATTTGACGGAGCTAGAAAAGAGGGTTTCAAGACCATCGGGATAAGTGTCGGATCACCTCCAAAATTCTATGATGCCTTCCCGAAGGGAAAGCCGGATGAATTTTTCATTGTTAAAGATTATAAGGAAATCCTTTCAAAAACAAAAGAGCTTGCAGCAAAGAATGCGATCATAATCCCACACGGGTCTTTCGTGGAATATCTTGGTCCTGAAAATTTCCAGAAGCTTCGCCTTCCCACATACGGAAACCGAAGCGTTCTTGAATGGGAATCGGACCGGGATATGAGTCGCAAATGGCTGGAATCAGCGGGAATAAAAATGCCTCGCCAGATAAAGAATCCGGAAGATATAGATTCTCCTATGATGGTCAAGTATTATGGCGCAAAAGGCGGAATGGGATTTTTTGTTGTCAAGAACTATTCTGATTTCCAGAAACGGATCAATCCTGCTGAAAAATACACCATACAAGAATTCGTTCTCGGGACACGTTATTACATGCATTATTTCTATTCACCAATTAAGCATGATGGCTATAAACTGAGTATTGGGTCACTTGAACTTCTTGGCATCGACAGGCGTGTTGAATCAAATGCGGATGAAATATTCAGGATCGGTTCTCCGACTGAGCTTGCAGAAGCCGGCATTTATCCGACTTTTGTAGTGACAGGAAACCTGCCTCTTATGATCCGGGAATCGCTTCTCCCCAAGATTTTCGAGATGGGGGAGAAGGTAGTGGAGAGATCACTTGAGTTGTTCGGGGGCATGATCGGGCCATTCTGTCTTGAAACTGTTGTAACAGACACACTTGAATTAAAAGTTTTCGAGATATCAGCCCGCATAGTTGCAGGGACTAATCTTTTCATGTCCGGTTCGCCATATTCGGATCTCATAGAAGAGAACCTATCCATGGGGCGGCGTATGGCTCGCGAGATAAAAGTTGCACGGGATACTGATTCGCTCCCGGAAGTAATATCATGACGCAGAAAAAAGAATATGATGTCATTATTGTAGGCTCAGGACCTGCAGGGATGTTTGCAGCGTATGAGCTTGCCGAAAAGATGGATGTCCTTGTCATAGACATGGGCCGTGATATTAAAGAGCGGGAATGCAAAATGAAGCGCCGTGGCATCTGCACCCATTGCGACCCATGCGATATTATGTGCGGCGTGGGCGGCGCAGGGACATATTCTGATGGGACGCTGAATCTTCGTCCGGACATCGGGGGGGATCTTGCCGAGCAAACGGGTGATACTGAATACGCATGGCAGCTTGTTGATTATGTGGACAAGGTATTCCTGAAATACGGAGCTCCTGACCATCTTTATATTCCTAAAGGTGACGAGGTGGAGCAACTAAAGCGAAGGGCAGCGTCTGTCGGGGCGCGGTTCATTGAAATTATCCAGAGGCATATCGGGTCTGATAATGCGCCCATAGTTATCGAAAATTTTGAAAAGGATATGAAAGAGAAAGGCGTTGAGTTCCTGCTTGGTACGAAAGTAGAGGATCTGGTCATAGAAGAAAATACCTGCACAGGTGTTGTTTTATCGGACGGTACAAAGATCAGCTCCCGCTTTACTATCATTGCGCCTGGAAGGGTAGGCGCGAAATGGATCGATGAGATTTTGCATAAACACAAAATTGAGGCAAAATATGCTCCCATTGATGTGGGAGTAAGGGTTGAAGTCCCATCGATAATAATGGATCCGATAACATACATAAATCATGACCCCAAATTCCACATCCAGACAAAGACATATGATGATTTTGTGAGGACTTTCTGTACTAATGAAAGGGGTTTTGTGGTAAAAGAAGAATATGAGGATTTTATCGCCACTAATGGCCATTCCATGACGAATGAGCAATCAGATAATACGAATTTCGCTTTTATCGTCAGGGTCGAACTCACCGAACCCATCGAGAATACAGTACGCTATGGAAGGTCTATCGCAAAGCTTGCAACAACTATCGGCGGTGGGAAACCTGTGATACAGAGGATGGGCGATCTGCGTCGCGGAAGGCGAACCACCCAGAACAGGCTTAAAAAGAACCAGGTCATAAATACACTTAAAGATGTGACGCCAGGGGATATTTCCATGGCCCTGCCTCACCGCATCGTTACAGATATAAGGGAAGGGCTTGATGTATTAAATGAGATTATACCGGGTGTAGCGTCGGATTCAACACTATTATACGCCCCTGAGATAAAGTTTTATTCGATGCAGGTAATTGTTGATCATGACATGGAGTCAAGCGTCAGGAATCTTTTCGCGGCCGGGGATGGTGCAGGGCTTTCAAGGGATATTGTGAATGCTGCAGCAACTGGTGTGATTGCAGGAAGGGGAATATTGAAGAAAGTTTGAATTCCTGATCAAATAAATGATGGAAACTCCATCACCATCTTTTTATACTATCATAATCATAAGTATCATCACATAAAAGGATGCAATTATTATGGCCGAGTCGAGTGAGTTTGAAAAGTATTGTATTCAGACACTGGTAATATATTTCGGGCATTTGGCAGGTGGAATTGTAAATAATGTAAAGACGAAGAAAAGCCTGAATGATGGATCAAATATCAGTGATTATAAGGAATTTGTCGACCTTCTTGAAATCAATATTAGTATGCTGGCAGGAAAAAATAAGGCTAACGATATTGGAAATACATTAAGGAACAAAGCCCTTGATTTTGTGGAGAAAAAGAAAAAACTGGAACCTGTTTTAAATAGTGGTATGGAAAATGAAATAAATACTTTTTTGGATAAAAATACATTACCCACTGAACGGGATATTGCTGATTATACGAAATACCTGACATTGAAATATGGCGGCCAGGCGAAGAATGTTGAAAAAGAAATAATTGAAAAAGTTAAAAACCAGATAAAAAAGACGATCAGCCAGAACAGGATTAAAGGAGAAATAAAGGATTTACTTGCAAGATTCCAGGAGCCCACGAAAACCGATATTGATGATTTTATACATTATCTTCGTCTTTCAAAACTGGTTTTTGAGGAAGATGACCTGCGGGATGAGATTGAAAAAGAAAGGCTTTACAGGAAATTCCATGGGCCACAGGATACTGTAATACCATCAGAGATCAATGAACTTGTCAATTTGATCAAAAATAGTACTAATAAAGATGCACTCAGTAAAAAATTACGAAAACAGGAGCTTAGTTATCTTATCAAGGATGAATCCGGGGTTTCCGACAAATCAGTCTCAGAATTCATAAAACTCATGACACCTTCTGAAGATGATACAAGAGATACGCTTGAAGACCTTGGGCTTAAACATCTTATCAATGACAAATAAGTTTTATCGATTGCCTGGAGGAAATTAATTGACTAAAATTCGACAGGCTCCCAAGAAAAAGAAGGGGGTAAAAAAAAATCTAAAAAGCCTTGAGAGTGGAAAGGATATTGCTAAAGTAAAACCCCGTACGAAAAAGAAGAAAACAGACAAAATTGTAAAAAAGTTAAAGCCTGAGAGAAAAAAGATAGCAAAAAATTTGCCTGTTGAGAAAAAGCCTCTCGATGTTGTTGAAAAGGCTGTGACATTACCTGTTCAAAACAATAATTCAAATCCATTGGAAAAACTCATTGAACCAAATGGCATAAGAAAAGGACAAAATCCCATTATTGAATCGAACCGTTTTTTTTATGATATTCCAAAAACAAATTATTTCATAATACTATCTATTTTATCAATAATAATATTTATGGTCGCAGGATATGTTTTTCCAGCAACTGATGAAGATATCATCCATAATAAAGTGATCTGGACAAATGATGGGAACTATGATAGGGGACTTTTTAATCAATTATACACATCGTTAGCTTTTACATTGGGTGTATTCTTGCTGGGATATTATATATATTCAACTTTTATAAAATTAAATGTGAAATATTGGTATTTATTTGAAACGGGAGTCCTCTTAATGTTCTTTTTTGGATTAGGCAAAATTGGAGAATTGGTCTATAATCACGTAATATTTGATATTTTCAAGGATCTGGTTCTTCCTGTTGCATTGATGGTACTTGCATTTGCATCGTATAAGATATATAAAGATTTGATCGGAGTCATCTAAAATGGATTTTAGCTATTATTATCCTGTTTTATCTGCAATAAATTTCGTGGCTGCAATGTTATGCGTTTATTATGGAAAAAAATTGTACGATTTCACCAGAGGAGCCGCAGATTTCTGGTTGTTCCTTTCTGTTTTTATTTTTAGTCTTGGAGGATATATTATTTTTGATTTCGTAAGAAATTCAATACTTGTATCATTCAATTCTCCAATTATGGCTGCACAGGACCTGGCCATTACATTTGCAGCCTTATTTGCACTAATATCTGCGATCTATATTAAAAAAATGTTTGATGACATGCTCGGAGAATACTTGTAGATGATATGATAGATGATATGATATTTGACTGAGGTAATTCCTGGAGGATAAATGCCGGCAGATTCACTGAACATCGTTAAAAATTATCTTGAAACAAATATAGGTGATTTAGGCATTATAATTTTCCAAAAATCGGTTAAAAAATTGGGTATAGGAGTAAATCCATCCAAAAATGAAATTGAAAATTTGGTCTTATCACTCGAAAAGACTTTTGCAAGACTGTATGGTGAAAAAAGATCCCGGACCATTTTTGATGAACTGAGAAAAGAATTAATTAATTATGATACCTTTTTTTATAAATTTTTTGGAACAAAGATTGAAAACACATTAAACAATTTTTTCGAGATGAAAGGTATTCCTAAGGGAACTGAGATAACGGAAATTGCCAGCTTCTTGATCTCAAATGGTTATGAAGAAAATGAAAAAAAGTTAATAGGAAAATTGAAACAACTTACAAAAGAAAGAATTGTCTGCGATCTGAAAGGAAGCATATTGACCTCTGAGATCAAATCATTTCTTGACAAGAACCCATTGTACTCGGATGCCGATAAGGAGATTTTTATTAATGAGATAAAAAAGAAGAAACTGGATATTAACGATATTGACCTGAAAGATAAAATCGAAAAAGAGAGGCTTTTCAGAAAATTCAATTATATAGAAAGGAAGGAGAACGAAGAAGAAAAAATTGCCAAGCAATATGTGGATTTGTTCAATTCCAGATCAAAAAAAGAATATGATTATATTACGTCAGATATGGATATAATTTCACTAATGAAAAAAAACCATTACATGTTTTTATATTTTAAAATGAATTCAATTGGCTGATGAAAAATTACTTAAACAACAATGTAAACTTAGCAACCAATGAAACTTTCCGAATTTGACTATCATCTTCCCAAAGAACTTATCGCCCAATCTCCAATAGAACCAAGAGATGCATCTAAATTAATGGTGGTGGGGCAACAGATCGAGAACCGTTTTTTCTGCAATGTCCTGGATTATTTTGAGGCCGGAGATACCCTTGTTCTTAACGATTCAAGAGTAATACCTGCAAAACTCATGGGCAAAAAAAGTACAGGCGGTCATGTGGAAGCGCTTGTTGTCTCAAGAACTGACGCTGGTTATGAGTGCATGATACGCGGGAAGAATATCCGGGAAGGTACAAAAATTAATTTTGGTGAGCTTGAAGCAACAGTGCTCCAGATCCTGGAGAGGCCGAATACAAACAGGTATATTGTTAATTTCAATTGCAATGGGAATCTTCCTGATATTCTTGAAAAAATAGGGGAAGCGCCGCTCCCTCCTTATATCAAACAAAAACTCGATGATAAGAACCGTTACCAGACGGTCTATTCGAAAGAAAAAGGCTCAATTGCAGCGCCAACAGCCGGCCTTCATTTCACGAACGAGTTATTGGAGAGGATAAAAGAAAAAGGTGTCAACATCGCTTATGTCACTCTTCATGTAAGCCCAGGGACTTTCACGCCAGTTCAGGCTCAGGATATTGAAAACCATATAATGGAACCTGAATATATTTCTGTCCAAAGGGAAAATGCAGATATTATCAATGGAACCCCGGGAAAACTCATAGCAGCAGGAACAACAACGGTAAAGGCACTTGAGAGTTCATGCATTGATGGGAAAATAATAGAAAAAGAAGGGTTCAGTGAGCTTTTTATTTATCCATCATATCAATTCAGGTCAAAAATTGATGCTATGATCACAAACTTCCATCTCCCTAAATCCACGCTTTTGATGCTTGTGAGTGCTTTTGCAGGCCGGGAACGCTTGATGGAGGCTTATAATGAAGCCATATCACATTCATACAGGTTTTACAGTTTCGGGGATGCAATGCTTGTTTTCAAGGAAGGGAATAAATAATATGTACAAGTTGATCCACACAGATAAAAATACAGGAGCAAGAGCAGGAAAACTCATGACCAACCATGGCATCATCGATACTCCTGCATTCATGCCCGTTGCCACAAAAGCGACCGTGAAGACCATTACAACCGATGAACTGTACGAAATGGGAACACAAGTGCTGATAAGCAATGCTTTTCACCTGTTGCTCGCTCCAGGCATGGAGGTTATTCACAGAGCCGGCGGCCTGCACAAATTCATGAACTGGAAGGGAGGCATATTCACAGATAGCGGCGGCTTCCAGATGATTCGAAAGGATTTTCCATTCAAGATCAATAATGAGGGAATTATTTATAAGAACCTGCGGGACGGGAAAAAATATTCTTATACTCCTGAAATATGTCTTGAGAACCAGAAGCTGCTTGGAAGCGATGTGGCAATGATACTTGATGATTGCCCTGCTTACGGGAGTGAGTTTAGCGTTGTTGAAGCATCAATGGAAAGGACAATAAAGTGGGCGGCTATGGCCCAAAATGTGGAACAAAATCACGGACAGCTCTTTTTTGCCATACTCCAGGGCGGGACTTTTGCAGAATTGAGAAAAAGATGTGCTGAGGAACTGATCGAGATGGATTTTGACGGCTATGGGATAGGCGGCCTGTCGATTGGTGAGCCCAAGGAAATAATGAATGATGTTTTGAAACTTAGCGTTCCTCTTGTCCCTGAAGATAAAGCGCGCTATCTTATGGGTGTGGGTTCACCGATAGAGATATTAAATGCGATCGAATCCGGCATCGATATTTTTGATAGCGCATTCCCCACGCGAAATGCAAGGCACCAGACACTTATGACCTCAAAAGGGAGTATTGATATTGCGCGGAATAAATTTACAATGGATTTTTCACCGATAGATGAAAATTGCGGATGTTACACGTGTAAGAACTATACAAGAGCATACCTGCATCATCTTTTTAAGGAATCCGAATTGCTGGCGCTTCGGCTCGCTTCCATACATAATCTTCATTTTATCCAGTCAACAGTGAAAGGGGCAAGGGAAGCGATACTGGAGGACAGTTTTTCAGAATATAGGAAAAATATGATCGCAGGTTTTATATGACTTAATGCTTTATCTTAACAACAACTGTTCCGGCTAAACGATCCCCGAGTCTTTGCCTTTTTTCTGTTATTGCCATAACGATAAATCCCAATATGTAAAAGGAAGGTAGACTATCTATTATCCGCAAAACATTTCTCAACAGGGCTGCTAAAAAGTCACACGGCTCTCCATTCTCTTTAACAACAATAATCCCAAGGATCATCTTACCAACAGTCTGGCCTCTCCATGTTTCCAATAATATACCATAAAATATCCAGAGAAGCATTATAATTAATAAACTCATTAAAAAACCGCTCATGGCCGTCATCGGTGATCTGGCTGCAAGGCCGGGAACAATTGAAGCACCGATAATACTGAATGATAAAAATACCATTACAAAATAATCAATTATTACGGCAAAGATCCTGTGCAGGACAACATCTTTCTCAGTCCCCATTTCACCCCTGGAAGATACGGTTACGGCGACCGTGGAGATTTTCAGGTTGTTGCCGCATTTTGAGCAAAATTCCGCTTCATCCGGATTCATTGTTCCGCATTTGCTGCAATACAATTTAACACCTGATTACAATATTTACTCATGGTATTTATAAATGTTGATGTATGTTGAAATTATCTAAAATATTTTCTCAATGTAAATAAAGAAATCTATAAACACATGAAATCAAATCTAACATCATGAAATTCCAGATTCTCAATGCTGACTATACCTACAGCGATGATTTGCCTGTAGTAAGGCTTTATGGAAGAGATGAGTCTGGAAACAGTATATGCTGCCACGTGCCAGGTTTTGAACCTTATTTTTATGCAAAAGCAAAGCCTGAATTGTCCGTTATTTTGCTGGAAAAGTTTAAAGAGCATATAAAAAGGATCGAGCAAGTAAAACGGTTTGAACCAGTGGGTTATTTCAAGAATAAAACAAACATGCTAAAGATCATCCTATATGATCCGAAAAGCGTTCCCATCATCCGCGATGATGTCCGAAGAATGGTTGATGAGATATATGAGACAGACATCCTTTTCAGGAACAGGTATATGGTGGATAAAGGGCTTGGCGGCATGGGTTGGGCAGAAGCAGAACCGGAAGGGGATACAATAAGCAATGAGGTCATAAGCGACCTGAAAATAACCTCAAGGAATGTAGAACCTGTTGAAATCCTGAAAAACGCATCACTGCGTCATCTTGCATTTGATATCGAGTGCCTGCCATTAAATGGCGCCATGCCGGTGCCTGAAACCTCACCGATTGTGTTGATAAGCCTTGCTTTTGCGCCTGATTTTGATGGAAAGAAAACACTTGTGCTTGTTGGGAAGGATGCAAGAGCAGATGATGAAACCGAGAGCTGTGGCAGCGAAGAAGCCATGCTTCGCCGGTTTTTTGAAATAATAAAGAAATATGACCCTGATATCCTCGTGGGTTACAACTCGAACAGTTTTGATATTCCGTATATTGTTGACAGGATCAAAACACTTAATAGAAAAGGAGCACGGATAGAGCCGATCGCAGGGAGAGATGGCAGGACTCTTTATTACAGGAAGATCGGGAATGTTACAAGAGTAAGCGTGATGGGCCGCATCGCTGTGGACGTATTACCTTTGCTTCGCAGGGAATTTTCACTCAAACAATATACGTTACGAAATGCGGCAAAGGAATTGCTGGGTTCTGAAAAACTTGAAATACCATTCCTTGAAATGGAAACTTACTGGAAAGACAACGGCGAAAAGCTTTCAAAATTCATCGAATATTCAAGACGCGACTCTGAACTCGCACTTCTTTTCCTGTTGAAACTCCAGCTTATCGATAAATATATCGCTCTTGCAAGAGTGAGCGGGACTCTGCTTCAGGATATTCTCGATGGCGGGCAGACCCAGATGGTGGAGAGCCTGATGCTTCGTGAATACATGAAAAATGATCGTGTGTTACCTGCGCGCCCAACAGGGGAAATGTCCGATGAGCGCTATGACGAAGGCGAAGAACTGGCTGGGGCTGAAGTCCTGCCTCCAAAGAAAGGTCTTCTTGAGAATATCGTTATCCTTGATTACAAATCACTCTACCCAACCATAATGATGGCGCATAACCTGTGTTATACCACAGAGGTTGTAGGAGAGCGGCCAGCTGATGTTGTAGAAGCGCCAACAGGCGGTGTTTTTGTTTCCCGCAAAGTTGTAAAAGGTATCGTGCCATCAATTCTTGAAGATCTCCTGAACCGCAGGCAGGAGACGCGCGCTAAAATGAAAACAGCGAACGAGGAGGAAAAACGAGTTCTAGATGCCACACAGCTTGCGCTTAAAATCCTTCTTAACAGTTTCTACGGCTATTCGGGATATACAAGGGCGCGGCTATACAGTTTGACCCTTGCAAGCGCCGTAACGAGTTTTGGAAGGGAGAATATCCTGAGAACGAAAGATTTGATAGAGAAGGACATCAGGGAAATAATCCTTAAGGATGGAAAAGCTTTCAAAAAAGATGAAAATATAAGCGGAAAACGTATTGGATTATCAGTGGTTTATGGAGATACGGACAGCGTTTTTGTGCATCTTGCTGATAAAAAGATTAACTTTGATGAGGCGCAGCTTGTAGGAAATACAATTGCAAATACCGTAACGGATTCTCTTGTTAAGCCAATGGAACTTGTTTTTGATTCCTTTGCCAGGCGTGCCATATTCCTTGCCAAGAAACGATACGCCCTCCTTATCCAGGAAAAAACGGCGAAGGGTTTGAAGGAAAAGATAAAAGTGAAGGGAATGGAGACAGTTCGCCGCGACTGGTGCGAGCTTACCACAAAGACCATTGAGAAAGTCCTTGAGCTTGTCCTGAAGGAAGGAAAAGTGGATGATGCCGTTATTCTTGTTAAGAATACAATAAACAGCATAAAAACTATAGATGCCACAAGCCCGCTTTTTGAAGATCTTATTCTGACACGCCAATATACAAAAAAAATTGAAAGTTACAGGAACAGGCAGCCACATATAACAGTAATAGAAAAACTCAGGAAAAGGGGCATAGTCTCACATGTCGGTGACAGGATACCTTTTGTGATCGTGGCAGGCAACGCGATCTTTGTTGACCGCGCCGAAGACCCTGAATATGCGCAAAAGAAAAACCTGCCTATTGATGTTGATTATTATATAAATAAGCAGATACTTCCGCCTGTTGAACGGATATTATCTGATTTTGGTGTAACAAGAGAAATGTTAAGAGGGATGGGAGAAAGAAAGGTGCAGACTGAAACAAAGCAGAAACAATTATTTGAATTTTAGGAGAAAATATTTTGAAGACCCATCCCAGATGTGCGCCGTGTTTATTATCAAGAGTACAGTTCGAGGCAGAACTTTCCACAAAAGACATAGAATTGCAGAAAAAAGTAATTATCGCAGGGATAGAAGTGCTCAGGAAATACATGGTTGACGGAGCGGCGACCCATCTTTCCACAAAGATACACAGGGAAGCGTACAGGATCCTTGGGGATATTGACCCGTATTCAGAGAAAAAAAAAGAGAGCAATGTGGCTGCAATGAAGCTTTTGCCCATGGGAAGGGAATTTGTTTCTGAAAAAGACTCATTCAGGCGCGCGGTGCTTGTATCAATTATTGGCAACTCGTTTGATTTCGGAGTGCTCGGGTTTGACGCTGATAAAGCAACAGCAAAGGAAGCGATGCAAAAGCAGATCGAACACGGGCTTGATGTTGACGATTCCGATAAGATAAAAACGATGTTGAGCGACGTTGTCTATCTTGCCGACAACTGTGGGGAGATCGTATTTGATACGCTGCTGTTTGAGCAAATAAAAAAGCTCGGGGGCAGGATCACACTTGTTGTAAGAGGCGCGCCGATATTGAACGATGTCACCATGAAAGAGGCTCTGGAACTTGGTATTGACAAAATGGTTGACAGGGTGCTCACAACGGGTTCAAATGCCATTGGTTTATGCTTGCAGGAGGCTCCGCCAGAGCTTGTGGAAGCGCTCGGGAATGCATCGCTTATTATCAGTAAGGGGATGGCGAATTACGAGACAATGTCTGAGTATGATTTCAGGCCGATTGCGTATCTTCTGAAGACAAAATGCGAATCGGTGGCTGAGGCGATGGGGCTTAAAAGAAATATGAATGTGGCGAGGGTGGAGCAATAACTACTTATAATTTCTCAAAATAATAAACTTATTTTTTTAGATATTGAAGATTTACTTCTCTATGAAGATCTTGGTCAATTTCATTAATGACAATCTCTAATCGGCTCATTTGCTCTTTTGAAGTTGCCATATAATCTGCCATTCTTCTGATAAGTTCTGCTTCAGCCATTTATATTATAATTGAGTTTAGTAACATATAAAAATTTAATGCGTTATAAGCCCATCCAATAATTCCAACATCTAAACGAGTTGGGCATAAATGAGCCGCAGAGGCACTGAGGTATAGAGACGCCGAGATGAGGATCAATTACCGAAGATTATATTACATATAAGTTACTATAGGTATCTATATGACGGCTACCACAACGATATGTATAGACCCACAGGTAAAGGATAAACTTATCTCTCTAAAATCTCATCCGCGCGAATCGTATAATTCCATTATAGAAAGATTGACAAATCTGGCAATAGATGAAGAACCTCTCAGCGATGAGGCTATAAAGGGAATCGAAGAAGCCCTCGAAGATATAAAACACGGACGCCTGCATTCCGAAGAAGAGATCATGAAAGATTTTGACCTGAAATGAGTTACAAGGTCGAATATACCTCAAAAGCAAGAAAAGATCTCAAAAAATTACCTCTGGATATCGCACAGAGCATAATCCGATCAATCAACAGAATAAAAGATGACCCTTATGCTCATATAAAAAAGATCAAAGGGGCGCAAAAGAACCCTTTATATACTCACCGCATTGGTGAATATCGGGCTATCCTTTACATAGGAAATGAGCATTTGCTGATCCTGGTGATAGAAGCAGGTCACAGGAAAAAGATCTACCGGAAACACTGAGAACCTGAAGGCATATCCGATAGGGGCGCGGCGGGAGGTTCGACTGATGGAGTGGGTGGCGACCGAAATCGTGAAGGTCAATGAAGACTTTGTAGTTCCTGTTATCTCGCCTAATTAATGGATGGGCTCCCAAGCATCAGAAATTTTATATAGTGCATGAAATAACTTATAACATATGGATATTTTACTGGTGGTATCTGTTCTTATAATAATATTCCTGGTTAGTGTATTCTATTTCTTTTCCATATACAACAGGCTCAAAAGCTTAAGGAATGCCGCAGATGCGACACTGTCCCAGACAAGAGTTGCAATGAAAAAGCGGCTTGACATGATCGAACAGCTTGTTGAGGCAGTTAAAAGCTATGCTAAATTTGAAAAGGATACTTTTGAGAAGATAACGAGCCTGCGGGTAAACGTGGGAAAAGCAGGCACGGAGGAATTGAATAAAATTGATGTTGAAAGCCGCGGGATTCTTGGAAATATTATCGCAGTTGCTGAAAATTATCCTGCATTAAAAACCTCAGAGACCGTAACTTCATTGATGACCTCGGTCAAAGATATAGAGGATGAGATCGCAAGACACAGATATACATATAATAATATAATCCAGGAATATAATACCATGATGGATACTATTCCTTCAAGATTCATTGGACGTTCGGCTGGTATGAGCAAGAAGGAATATCTGGATTTCTTTGATGAAGAATTAAAAAGGCCAGTGGTGAGCTGGGGTTGAATGAAAATAAGGAAATCGTAATTTTATTGATTATCGTAGCGCTGATAGGTTTAGCCGGGCTTTACCTGACCGGAGGATTGCCTGGCATGGAGAACGCATGCGGTTTAGGAGGATGCGGGGATGTTTATGTTGAGACTTACAGTGCGAACCTGTACCTGAATGGAACACTTGAGGAAAATTTTGTTTACGAAATCAAAGAACCGGACAAATACAGGATGCTATATCGAGACTGGAAAGTACCGCTTTCTTACGGGATACCAGATGACACAACGGTAAAAACAAATCCTCACATAGAACTTGTCAGTATCTCTTCGCCGTCCGGAACATTTCCTTATATTAAGGATTTTCAAGGCAACACCAGAGTCATTTTAAATGCAGATGCCCAATATGCAAATGAAATTTCATCACTTGCTGTGCAAGATGAAGCGGGCAGCTACAACCCTATAAGATTCGATGCCGGAAAATATGAAATGAACTATGTTTTCAGGCTGCATCCTCCTCTTGAATGTGATAAAGAATATTGTCATCTGAATTTAAAACTTGCAGACGAGCATCTGCCATACAATAAGGTAATAATAACTATTCATGACCCACAGGGCTATATTTCCCAGCTTTTTGAACATTCTCTAATGGATGTAAAGAAAGAGGGTGATATGTGGGTCGTAAGAGGTATAAGCCCGAAAGATACACTTTTTGAGATCGAGCTATTACTCAATCCGGCGAGTTCAGGAGGAATAGACGGATTCCCCAAAGAAGTGCCTGACGTTAAACGACAAACACTTTCAGCAAATTCCAGATATTCCATCTTTTCACAATTAAGTTCTGCTCTCAAAGCCATGGTGTTCCTGTTTCCAGTATTACTTGCATTTATTTATTATAAATTCGGCAGGGAGAAAAGTTTCACTGTGCCAAAATTCCTGAGTTTTGTTCCCAGTAACCGGAAACCATGGCTCGTGAATCTTGTTTTTAGAAAAGATCCCTTTGACTACGATGAAAATGGATTTTATGCAACACTTCTTGACCTGCATAAGCGAGAGATTATTAAAATTGAAACTGAGGGAGAAAAGCAATCAAAGATCAAAACACCGGGAATTAAAGAATCAGAAGACACAAAATTCGGGGGATTAAGGATAACTCTCATAAAAGGGTATGAAGCTGGAGAAGATCAATATGAAATTAAGGTGCTGAAGTTTCTGGAGAATTATTCTAGAAACAATGTGTTTGATATCAATGAAGTGGAACACAAAATTGAAAATTTGAGGACTAAAATCATGGCGAATAGTTCTGAGGCTGAGTACGATTTGAACATTATTCGGGATAATATGAATGATGTAATGAAGGTTCCTCAGAAAAAGGCTGCCAATGAATTTGTAAAGAGCGGAAAGAAATATGCCTGGATGATATTCGGATTTTTCCTATTAGTCCTGGTCGTTACTTCTTATCTCTTATCCATTGGTATATATACTGCCCTCGTCCTGTTACTACAAACTATTCCCCCGTTATTTGTTTCTTCTTCGCTTTTCGGAAGATGGAAGGAAAATTATTACAAAGAGAAACTCGAGTGGGATGCTTTCAAGACATTCCTTTCTGATTTCGCATCAATAAAGAAATACGCACCGCAAGATATAAAGATGTGGCAGGAATGGCTTGTCTATGCAACAACGCTCGGCATCGGGGATAAGGTTGTTGAAGCCATGAATCAACTTAATATACAAATACCTGAAATCCATGCAGTGACCTACATGCCGATATACTTTAGGGGCGCATATGGCATGACTTCTCTGCCATCTCCGCCTTCATCCGGTAGCGGTGGATTCAGTGGCGGTGGTGGATTCGGCGGAGGCGGTGGATTTGGAGGCGGGGGAGGGGGAGCCAGATGAGAATCAGGAAGATATTGAATAATGAAAAGATCAAAGAGTCAGGACTGAAAGAAATTGCAAAGATCGGTCTTGAAAATGAAAAGATCAATAAATGGAGAACACGACTTTTAGGTTATAAATTCAACGATGCATATCCGGATGATAAATATGTCTGGCTGACAAATGTGCTGGCATTAAAAGGTGTGGATTCAGGTAACTTTGGTGTTGGATGTATTTTAGCCGATGTTTATGGTAATGTAGTCGTTCAAGGTCACAACGAAGTGTTTCATCCATATTTTCGAAGTGACAGGCATGCAGAAATGGTGGTTATGGACGAATTTGAAGACATACAACTTGATATTTCAAAGATTCAAGGGTTTACATTATACACTTCCCTTGAATCCTGCCCTATGTGTTTTGTAAGATTGATCACCTCAGGTGTTAACAAAGTCCTGCATGCTTCGCCAGATATGACTGGGGGTATGGTACGAGAAAAGAAGAATTTACCTCAATTCTGGCTTGATCTTTATAAAGGAAAAGTTTTTTCACAGGCCAGCTGTTCCATGGAATTGATCAATGCTGCCAATGAGATATTTCATTTGAATGTGGATGAACTGATTAACAAAATTAAAAATATGCATGCCATGAAGGAAAGATCATGAAAATCTTTATAAATTAATAAATCATAACCTCTTCAGATGGATAGATTATTAGGTGGAATAATTGATGATATTACTCTATATAGAATTATTGAAGGATTAATCATAATATTCACTTTGTTTGCAGTTTTTCTTGCTATTCAAATAATTTTGGCATGGAAATCCATAAACAAGGAAGAAACAAATTCAGATGAAATAATTTCCAATAAAAAAAGTTTTTACCGAAGTAGCATGTTTATATTCATAGCAGGATTTTTTATGATCTTTCATGAATTTCTTGAAGGCCTTGAGGAAAATGCACCTGATTATACAACCTATAAATTTTTTGAATTCATGGCACTTTCAGGATTAATTCTCTTTATGCTTGAGTGGTATAAGATATTGAAGAAATTACAAAAGAAGCAGAAAGCTCGATATCGCACAATTTAATCGTAATTCAATTCAATTGAAAGTCAGCGATTTTATTATTGAATTGGTTTTGTCCAGATAAAGAAATTATGGACCAGATAAATAATAAAACCGAACATTATAGAACCTAACAATGCACTTTGCCAATCAAAGATTTTATTCTGTAAAAAAAATTTCAGCAGGACATAAATAATAAAATATGAGATTGAGGCCATAAAAGTCAGGATAATCGTTTTTTTCATGATGGTGTGTAAGATTATTTTATTTTTTAATAAGCATTTTCCAAAATTATATCCAAATCATAACCATATCCGGAATCTTCCTCTTTAACATATCATCTATATCTTGAGATATATATCGATACTTTCTTTGGGGATTTTCAATTCGCCAAGGAACCTCTCCATCATTGTAATGTTAAGTTTTGCTTTGGATAATTTGTACAGGTATCTTGCATCATCAATATCTTTTGGAGAACCCTTGAATAAGTTATACGGTATTTGCATTTCAAGAGGTGAAATAAATAAATTCCTGTCGCCAAGTATTATCTTTTTCCGGTATTTCAGTGTAAATCTGTCCATTTCATTTTTGACTATCTTTATCCTGAACTCCGGAATTTGACTATCTATTTTTGCAATCCTCACAGCATGATGGTTTTTCAGGTAGGCATTGTATGCATCAATGGGATCGCTTGTGTTTTTGCATTCGTATGATCTTTCGATTTCAAGCCACAATTTCAAAAATTTCTCAAATGAGATGTTCTGGATCAGGATATCAATATCCTTTCGTTCTTCCTTTTCTTCACTTGTTTCATTATTACCGAATAGAATAGAAACATATCTTGAGAAAAGCACATAACGGATATTATTTCTTGCAAGTATTTCCGAAAAATCCAGGACCAAATAATCTATAATTGATAATTTTTTGTAAAGGATTATTTCATTATCGTTGAATTCTATTTTAATTTTACTTTGATCCATACCCATATCGCCCTCCTGCAAATTCCCTGATCCTTTTTGCGGTCTTGTAACCAACACGTTCCACGTTCATCAGTTCCTCAAACGGCGCCGTCATGACATTTTCCACGCTGCCAAAGTGCTTTAGCAAATTCCTTGCCGCTACCTGTCCTATGCCCGGAAGCGATGATATAATATATTCTTTAACTTTACTTTGTGAGAGACGGCTGCGCTTTCCGTGTAAATTGAAAGGCCTGGTTTTATCTATTTGCTCTTTTGCAGCGATCATAGTGATAACCTGAGCTGTTTCTGCCTCGTTAAGCGTGTAGTCGGGATACGCATAAGGGCAATGGAATTAAGAAAACCCTGTATCGCTTTGGGGTTCACCCTTCTGCCTGAAAAGAAGAATATATCTTCACCCTCAATGATCAGAATGGGTTTCCTGTACGATTTCGCCAGGTCCATAAGTTGTGAAAAAAGCTCCCGGCGTTCGATCAGGGTTGCGAAAACATCATCGACCGTCTTTCTTTCGAATGCCACGCGATCACTTACAACATAATCACCGGTCTTCAGGGTGCTGATCTCAATTTCTGCGCCAAGTTTTACAAGCGCCTCTGGTACCCTGGAGCGCATTTCCCGGTGGTCAATGACTATTTTAATAGCTATCTCTCCTCATCCTCAATTCGGCAAAACGCTATACCAACAGAACATATGATATACTATCTCAAAGTGCGAAGTGAAAGTATTATGTTGCTTTCCTCTTTACCTTCTCGGTTTCCTTTAATATCGTTTCAATGCCGCTTTTAACAAGCGCTTCGAACTTTTCACCACGCATGCTTGCCCTGTTGAGCGTTTCCCCAAGATCAAGGGGAAGCGCAATATCAACCCAGTTATCCCTTATCCTGTGAAGCAATGGTTTCTCAAGGATTTCTTTTGCTTTTTCATTGGCAGAAGATGCAGTCTCGCTATCTTTGAATTTTATTGGTACATGCAGTGTCAGGGATGTAATCTTTCCATCCTTTTCCTTTGGCGTGTATAATCGTACGATCTCACTCCCGAAGCGGCCGAAGAACTGGTCTGTTCCTTTCCCGAATCCTATTTTTTCGATGGCCGATACTGCCCCTGCGGGAATATCATCCATTATGCAGCCGCACAATGCGTTTGTTATCTCTTTTTCTTCTGTACTTTCTGCGATTCGGACAAAATCATCAAGCGGAAAACCCATAACGACCTCATCATCCCGGTAGCCCGAGAACATCCTTGCTCCATTGCAAAGAAGCGACAGGTTTACTTTTTTCTCCATGAACGGGATTGCAGTACATTCACCACATACTGCGAACTCTCCTTTGAATTTAACTTCAACCGGTTGTTTTTCATGTAATTGCGAAAGTATTGTTGAAACGCGCATTATTTTTCGGGGATTTCCAATTATGACAACAACTTCGGGTTTTTTTTCAGTCTTTTCAAGGGAGCTGACACTTACGAGTTTCGTATTTGCAGGCTTTATTCGTGGATAGACCTCGCCATAGCTTGGCTCCGTGAAACCAAGAGCAAGTTCAGCGCTTGTGCAAGTAAGTTCTTCTACGCTAAAAACGAAACTTTCCCCGTAATAAGCGCTTCTTCTTACCATCTCACAAAAGCGCATTGGCTGGCTGCTTGTTTTTTTTTCAGAAGCATCATTAATGATCCTGACAGCCACTGGTGAAGAAGGAAGTTCAAAAAATTTCCTGAATTTCATTGACAATTCTGCATATTTCATCGTTATTCCTCGACTTTTATTCCGTTTTCTCTTGCTATATCCTTGAAAGCATTAGCTACATATTCGATCTGTTCATGCTTCAAGCCATAAGTATTGATCTTGAAATTCTTGCTCATGCCAGGGTGAAGACCAACGATCTTTCTCTTTTTTAACTCATGATACAGGAAATATCCCCTGCGCTTATCCTTTTCTGCGATTTCATGAAGTGGCAGGCTTTCAAAGTTCATAAGAGGATGTTGTTTTGGCTTGACACCCATCTGGTGGAACCCTTCGATCTTCTCAAGCTCGTTTACAAAATACTGTGCATTCCTGACCTCTTTATCCCAATGCTTCACCCGTTCTACAACTGCTGGAAATGATGCCATGAGCGTTGCCACGGGCGCCCCGAACACTGGCGAGCAGCCGAACAATGCAACTTCTTTTTTCGAGAATCCGCGTCCGCTCCAGTCCCCACGGCATGTTGATTTATTGAACACCTTGGTGCTCCATTCGTAAGTTGTTGCAAGTATTCCGATAGGCGCAGATGCTGCCCAGCTTTTATGTCCTGAGCCGCACAGGAAATCTACATGGAGCTTCTTGCCATCAACTGGCATGATGCCTGAAGAGTAAGCTGTATTCAGGAGGAATGGGACACCGTATTCTTTGCATATCTCCCCAACTTTTTCGGCATCAGCGATATTTCCATACCTGTAGTCTACATGCGTGAGCACTGCAATCGAGGGAAGTTTTCCTGTCTTTTGCTCTATCTCTTCGAATTTAATGGCATATCCCTGCGGGTCAATTTCAAATCTGGGATAACCATTATGCGGAACTTCAACAATGCATAATTTGTTCGCCTCTGCGGCAAGATATGAAGTATAATGGGCAAGAGCATCTACTACAACAGTATCTCCTGGCTCGCAAACCATGTGCATTACAGCCCATTTCGCATGGCGACAGCCTGCCGTGAACCTGACGTCATCCATATTAAGGAATTCTGCGACATCCCCTGTAAAATCGTGAACCGGAGGTTTATCAACAAGGTCTACCCTTGATTCGAAACAATAATCGCATACCGAATAACCGTCCCCGAATTCAAGGAGAGCTTTTCGCGCTTCTGCTGTCAGTACTCCCCCGCGCTGGATGGGATGTACGTTTACATAAGTGTCAGAGATACCGCGAGTAAGGTTTTTGTATTTGTTAAGGTCCATGCTCTTTAATCATGTTCCAAGAGTTTATTAATGGACTTATAATTTACGGAATAGGCAAGTATACATATGAAATAAAAATAGTGGATTTGGATTGAATGGTGAAATTGGTCAAAATGATTGAAAAATGTATATATAGTGTTTTAGACATTTTAATTAATGTAAATCTGTTATTATAAAAATCGATTATTGGAATGTAAATACAAAGAGCTCAAAATATGTTTGGATACAAAGATTACAGGCAAACTCTAACTCAATTTATGCAACTACTCCTTGATAGGTTTGATAATAAACTCATTTCATTCGTAGTATTCGGTTCTGTAGCAAGAGGCACTGCCGGAAAAGAAAGTGATGTTGATCTTCTCATTGTCCTTAAAGATGTGCCTGATGTTTATTACAAGCGCCTCAAACCTGTAATAGATATTGAACTTCAATTGCGGGAAGGAGGCGAGACTCCTGTATTCAGCTGCATCATTCTATCCTTAGAGGAAGCAAAGGAAAATCGCAATATTTTTCTTGATATGATAGATGCTTCCATAATTTTGTATGATAAAGATGATTTCTTTAAAAACAGGTTGAAAGAACTGAATAATAGACTTCTGCAGCTGGGTTCAAAAAAAGTCGTACTTGATGATAAAACATGGTATTGGAACCTGAAACCTGATATCAAATTAGGGGAAGTTATTGAATTATGACAACTAATAGGGAACAGGGAGAGAAACTCTTAAAAGAAGCAGAATGGATATTTGAAAAAGACCTGAGAACAGCTATAGAAGAAAATAACGCAAATATTGCAGTGAGGAGAGCGCAGGAAGTGGTTGAACTTTCGCTGAAGGGATGCCTTAGAATACTTGGTATAGATTATCCCAAAGTCCACGATGCAGGCTTTGTTTTTATTAAAGAAGCTGGAAAGAAGCTTTTACTCACTGAAAAAACACTAAAAGAAATTGAGCGGACTTCCAGATGGCTTGCCGAGGCAAGGTCACCATCTTTTTATGGAGAAAGAGATTTTTCATCCGAAGATGCGAAAAAAGCTTTTCAGGATGCTGAGTTCGTGCTGAAAGAAATCAAAGGTGCGATTGGCGGATACAGGAAAAATGATATCCGATAATAACAAAACCGAAGATTTCCTCCAGAAACTTGCGCCCTGCATCGAGCGCGGCGACCTGGATGCATGCGTGGAGGAAGCGGCGCGGGTGGCTGGGGAGATGGGGATAGGGGCGGGGGAATTTTAACCTTGACCCTCCCAATCCTCGACAACCACATGCATCTGAACCCCTCCGGCCGCTGCCTCGACGCAGTCCGCGAATTCGCGCGCGCGGGCGGCACGCATATCGTTCTTGTTTCACTCCCGCCCTGGTCACTGGGTATCGATATTAACTCTCCCAAAGATTACAGGAAAGTATTCGATAAAATCCTCAAGATCGCCCGGCGTGCCGAGGAAGCGGAAAAAGTGAAAGTCTTTGTTGTGCTTGGTGTGCATCCTGCCGAACTGACAAAATACTACGGGCGCCTTGGCCTTGCGCGCTCTGTGGAGATAATGAGAGGAGGGCTTGAAATTGCACGCGAATATGTGGTTGAAGGACGAGCCATTGGATTAAAATCCGGGCGCCCGCATTATGAAGTTGAGCCCAAAATTTGGGATGCATCAAATGATATAATGCGCTACGGTTTTGAGCTTGCAAAGGATGCAGGATGCGCGGTGCAGGTTCATACAGAAAGCGCGACAGAGGAAGAGCTTGCCGGGATTGCAGGAATTGCAAGAAGCGTGGGATTGCCTGATGGAAAAGTAATCAAGCACTTTTCACCGCCCATGATTAAAATATGCGAAAAACATGGGATTTTCCCCAGCGTCCTGGCGGGTGAAAATGCGATAGAAACAGCCCTTGGCGAGGGAACACGTTTCATGATGGAAACCGATTACATCGATGACCTTGAAAGACCAGGGTCTGTATTGGGACCAAAAACAGTTCCAAGAAGGACAAAACAACTCATTGGAAAATGGGGCGAAGATGTATTCTGGAAGGTCCACAAAGAAAATCCGGAAAAAGTGTATGGTGTGGAGATCGATATATAGGTCAAATATACAGGTCAAGTTGAAGAATACAATAAAATCCTTGAATCTCCTTTGAATTCCGGAGTTTTGAAATCTCTTGAAATTATTTTACCAGTACCCAGGACCAACTGTACCGTTCCCCTGTCATAAGAATAAAGCTCCTGTTTTGTTGATGACAGGTTGATCGTGATAATTCCCACATCACCCTTTTTTAATATTGTATTCCCTCTTCCGGTCTTTTTTCCTTCATAATAAAAATGTGATTCATCAGCATTTGTACCGTATTCCAACGTTGATGAGGTCTTTTTGTCTATAAACTTCACTGTTATGGAATTAAAATTGAAATCCAGATCCATTGCCTCAAGATATATGGAAAGGCCAGTAATAGGACCTCTGGATATATTTTTTCTTTCTCCTGCAATAGAGGTGATATATAAATTAGAGGATATATCAGTTATGTCTTCCTCACCACTTGACATGGGTTTTTGATATAGATTACCCACTGATATGACCAATTTATTGCTTGAAAATACTAAAATAATTATAATAATGGCAATAACAAAAAAAACAAGGGATTTTCGATTTACAAATTCACTTAAAAAATTCTCACGATGTTTCTCACTCATGAAAATCAAATTGAAATCAAATATGAGTGATTTCAATAAGACCATCAATGGGAGGAAAAGAATTATTATGAACAATATCGAAATGACTTCCGGATAGGCTCCTCCTGATGTTACATTTCCGATTATGAAAATTGCAGTAACTATTATAATATTTGAAATGCTGGATATAAGTTCTAATGTGATCTTATTAATCAGTTTTATTTCTACAAAATTTGGGTCCTCTTTGCTTTCGTCGTTTTCAAATTTAACGGAATTAACATCCATGATCAGTGTTCTCAGGAAAAAAATAAAAGCGATAAGAAAAATCCCGATAATTGCCAGTGGAATAAATAAATTATCGCTAAACCAGTCATAAATACTGGCATAAATAAGTATTATAGCAGCAATAAAGAAAGACAGGCTGGCATAAAGTTCCAATGCGACCTTATATCTTAAAGATATTTTTATCATATTTTTTGCTGGTTCTTTTGAATTGCATTTTATTCAATATGAACACGTTTATATATACATATATAGAATACTTGTTATATATCTATTGTTTCTGCCTGATTAATTTTTGATGATGAATTCTTTCCGTAAATTATAATGCTATCCTCTTAGAATTAAACAACCTCAATATGACTAGGGACTACCTCACTATCGATGACATTGATACAAAAGGGAAGACGGTTCTATGCAGGCTTGACCTTAACTCGCCAATGGATCCGAACGGGATCATTCTTGATGACAGCCGGTTCAGGAGCCACCATATAACCTTGAAGGAACTGGAAAACTCAAAAGTTGTAATACTTTCCCACCAGAGCCGACCCGGAAAGAGTGATTTTACCACGATGGAGCCTCACGCAAGGCTATTGTCAAAATTGATGAAGCGTAATATTAATTATATTGATGATATTTTTGGTTCACATGCTATTGATACTATAAAAAAAATGAGTAAAGGCGATATAATCCTGCTTGAAAATACGCGTTTCTATTCGGAAGAATCGATTGAACGCGCGCCAAAAGACCATAAGAAAACCCATATGGTAAGGCGCCTTGCTGCTGTTTGTGATATATTTCTGAACGATGCATTCTCGGTATCCCACAGGTCGCATCTTTCCGTAACAGGTTTTACAGAATCATTACCAAGTATAGCCGGAAGAATTATGGAGAAAGAAATTGATTCATTAAACAAGGGATTATCATGCAGCGAGCGCCCGTGCGTCTATGTTCTTGGGGGAACAAAAGTTGATGATTCTATAAAAGTCACAAAAAACGTGCTTGAGCGGGGATGTGCAGACAGGGTGCTTGTTACAGGGGTTGTAGCTAATGTGTTCCTGGCAGCTTCCGGAGTAAATATCGGGGATGCGAATATTAGTTTTATCGATAAGCAGGGTTACCTGCCCCAGATAGACATAGCAAAAAGTCTTCTTAAACGTTTCCCGGAGAATATTGGTCTTCCTGTAGATGTTGCATTGAATAAGAATGATGAACGCATCGAAGAAAAAATAAATAAACTGAGGCTTGAATTGCCTATCCACGATATCGGCATAGAAACAATGGTCAAATTCTCCCAGGAAATAAGTGATGCCAAAACCGTAGTAATGAATGGGCCTGCGGGAGTATTTGAAAATGAACCTTTCGCCCTGGGAACTCGTGAACTAATCAAGGCAGGATCGAAATCAGGTTTCTCCGTGATCGGAGGCGGTCATATAGCGGCAGCAGCTGAACAGATGGGTATTTCAGACAAGTTCTCCCATGTAAGTACAGGGGGAGGCGCCTGTATTGATTTCCTGGCCGGTGAAAAACTGCCAGGTATTGAGGCATTAAAGGATGCTGCAAGGAAATACAGACAAAAATAGCGTTACAGGTTTTGATTTCACAGGCAATATGACCTTGCTTGTGGATGATATTATTAAAACGCATCCTTTTTTCAAACATATTAAGGTTAAGAATATTCTTATTGCAATATCTCCTTCAAACGGCAACAGGAATGGGGTTGTTGCAAAACTGCGACCCATGCTTTTTGAAGGAGGTTCAAGAACAAAAACCGTCAGGAGAATTGAATATGCAGCGCCGGAAGTTATGATAAATGGCATAAATATCCTGTACATTGTCTATTTTCATTTACCGCGTTTTCTGAATCACGGGGATCAAAAGACAAAACTGGTGACCGTTCTGCACGAATTGCATCACATTTCTCCTTTATTTAATGGTGATATAAGGCGGTATTCAGGAAAAAATTATGCCCATGGCAATTCACGCAAGGATTTCGATAGTCTGGTAAGTATTTATACAGACGAATATATCCACGCTACAGCCCATCCTGAGTTAAGCATTTTTCTAAAATTTAAATATAATGAGCTTAAGCGCAAATACGGGGCGATCTATGGGGATATGATACGCATTCCGCGTTCAAAAAATGTATCTTTTCAAAAACCCATGGGAAACATTTAACACTTGAAGATATTATTAGCTCAAGATGAAGAAGCTTCATTTATTCATTCAAATCATTATTGGTGTATCCATTATTGCTTTTATTTTGAATAAACTGAACTTGAATGAGATATTTGAGGTTCTAAAAAAAACAGATTTAAGCTATTTTATCATGGCATGCCTTTCATACCTTTTTCTGGATTTGATACTTGCATTACGTTTATCTTATCT
>JBAQLI010000095.1:0-11326 GCA_049301735.1 Candidatus Methanoperedens sp. | reverse complement strand
GAAGTTGTTAAATTGATAGCAGAGGGGACCCTGACACCTGATTTTGTTCCCGAAGTTGGCAATGGCCTGAACGCTCTTCTTGTCAATTTCTGGATGATCGTGCATCCGCCTTTTATGTTCATTGGCTATGCGACTATGACAATACCGTTTGCCGCAGCTATTGTTTACCTGCTCACAAAAGCAGACGGCTGGGAAGAACTCGGCAGGCAGTGGGCTCGTTTTACCTGGTTGATCCTTGGAATGGGCATAGCAGTGGGCGGCGTCTGGGCATACCTTGTGCTGGGCTGGGGCGGATTCTGGGCATGGGACCCGGTTGAGACTGCATCCTTTATTCCATGGTTAACGCTTACGGGTTTCATGCATGCGACAGCTCTTCACAGGAAAAACAAGGCGACATTTTCAATAGCTGCACCAATACTTGCCGTTGTTTCATTCATACTTGTACTTTACGCAGCAATAGTTGTCAGGGCCGGTATTTTCAATTCAGTCCATGCTTTCGGGGACACTTCTACAGGTACGCTGCTCATAATATTCATCGTTATTGTTTCGTTAGTTTCCATAGTTCTGGGCATGCGGCGTTATTTTGAGGAACCGGACAAACCGGAGGAAGACCGTGGGTTCTGGAACAAGACCAGTATCTTCTATGTTACATTGCTTTTGTTCGTGATCCTGGCATTTATTTCATTCTGGGGCATTTCCTTCCCTGCGTTTATACAGCTTACGCAGGGGCTCAAAGTAGGAGTTGCCTCTGATACAAAGAATTTCTTCAATATCTGGAGTTATCCTTTCACAATAATATTGCTGCTTGCACTGGGATTCTGCTTAAACTATAATGAAAAAGAGAAAGAAGAACAGAAAAAAACATTGTTCATAGTAATTGGTTTGTCAATAATTACCATGTTCCTTCGAACAGAGAACTTTTATGTGCTGGATCATGCCAGTCCATTCTGGGTGAGAGAGCCGACTTTTTATAAACTGATAGGTAATATTTCGGTAATATCTATTTTTCCATCCATGATATATGCAACATGGGCAATCATCAAGCGCCTCAATGATTACCTTCGAATCAAAACCATAAGACCCAAGATAAAAGGTATCGGTATAGCGATCGTACATTTTGGGGTAATATTCATTCTCCTGGGTGCAATAATTAGCTCAAATTTCACCCAGACCATCGAAAGTGCCAATATACCGCTTGCTGCAACAGGAGAATTAGTGGATATCGGGCATGGCTATGGCATAAAGATAATTGATTTTTCAACACGGAGCCTTACTGAAACTAAGAATACCCCGTCAGGAGCAGTAAGTATATCGGAAATATACGGAAGTCCCGAAAAATATGTCAGTGCTAATGTAAAAATCAGCGGAAAAGTCACAAATGTGGCAAATGTTCAGTCTCCTCCTCCTGTTACTTATACGACCTATCTGCAAATAAATGATGGAACTGGTGACCTCTGGGCTGCAACACAGTCGAGTGGACCTTCGAACATTCAGGCAGGATTGGAACTTACCGTGGAAGGCTTCCTGATGACAAATTTCAAGAGTAATTCTACAGGTTCACCCTGTACAGCAGTAACTCCATGCGATCTCATTGTTTTCTCAAGCCCGGAACAGATCACAGAGGGGACAACAGCTTCAGGCAATTATAATGTCCAGAGCGTCCGGCTTGAAGTTTACCAGGGTAGCAAGAAAATCGGAAGTGGAGTCGCAGAATACCTTCAATCACAGACCGGAAGCGGGACATTCCCGCTTGTTGACAGCAGCATAACAGGAACCGACATATATGTTATATTCCAGGGTCTTGGCGGCGGAATTGTTCCCCTTACTTTGAAAATAATACCTGCTGTGAATTTTGCATGGATTGGCATTGTACTCTTTGCAATAGGAATTATACTGATAATGGCAGTGAGAACAAAATCAAAAGTATGATCCTTTTTGAAAACAGGATTATTACCCGGCAAAATCTTTATTTCACTGGAAACCATGGTTGCAAGTCGTTACTTATTTATACTCAGATTATAATGATATGGTAACGGACTGATATCAAAAATGATTATAGTCAGTGAAGACGAAGATGATAGCGACTCTAATCCGTTTAATTTTTTAGGGCAACCAGTACACGATAGCGTACTTAATGTTAACCATGACTACCGTTATTTAAGAATGGGATATTATGTATCTGCGCATGCTGAAACCTTTGGAGTAGAAGTCACACCGAATTGTACCGAAATAATGGATGCATACAGGAATCCGCTTTTGATGGAAAAAGCGAAAAGACATGGCCTTTGCACAAGTAATTACAGGCTTGTAACATCTCTTAGAAGCGAAATTGACGCCCCGGTAGTAATGTTTGCCGTGAATCCTTTTACCAATAACTCGATGAAAGTGGTAGATTCAGGCTCAAAACTTCCTGGAATGATAAAGAGAATGAGTATGGGTGCAAGATTTCCTGTCTCGTTACATCCTCTTACAGGAGAAGTGGTGGAAATAATACAAATGTTCGGCGAATCAACCAACGAAGAAACATCGGAATTTACAAAAAAATTCTATGATGTATTCAATATCCCCATTTGTAAATTGGTTGTTCAGATAGATGATTGTGGTAGTGTCGTACTGAACCATTGCGAACCTGCAACAAAAAAGGAAGTGAAGTGGGATATTGTTCATGATAAAGTGCACGAGATAATCGGTGAAAGAACGATCAAAAACCGATAAAAATTGATGCTAAAACATGAGAGCAGTATGAAAATAGCATGTTTTGTCGAAGGTTACAACTTTAGCCTTAAATCTGAACGCAGCGCCCTGAATAAATTCAAGTCCACCGCAGAATCGATGGGGCATGCGTTTGAATTTATCTATAAAGATGATATTTCGAAAATCTCGGATTATGATGCCCTTTTCATAAGAGCTACAACTGATCCGAGCAGCTCCGCATATATCGTTTCAAGACTTGCAGAACAATCAGGTTTGAAAGTTATCGATGACCCTCACTCTATCAGGACATGCTCCAACAAAGCAATACTTCATGACCTTTTCAAGAAAAATAATATACCTTCTCCAAAGTCCATTTTGTTTCACGGGGATTATTCAAGGGAAAATCTTGATTTAATTTTCAAGACTCTTGGATTGCCAGTGATAATTAAAACACCATATACGCGCTTTTCGTCCCATGTTGAAAAAGCCAGGGATGAAACCGAGTTCATTGAAATCTCAAAACATTTGCTGATGAAAGCTAAAGTTCTTGTACTTCAAGAATATATCCAGTCGGATTTTGACTGGCGCGTTGGGATACTAAGGAATGAAGTGCTTTATTTATGCAAGTATTGCATGCCAAAAGGTGGCTGGAAGGTAAAATCAAAGATAGATGGGAAAAATGTGTGGGGAGATACTGTTCCAATATCGAGGGATTCTATTTCGCCGGAATTGAAAGAAGTATCCATAACGCTGTCAAGATGTGTGGGCAACGGTCTTTATGGTCTTGATGTGAAAGAAACATGTGATGGATATAAGGTCATCGAGATAAACGATAATCCAAGCATATATGATGGCTATGAGGATACTATTGACAGGGATATTTATGAAAAAATCATAAATGCACTTGTTTCGTGAACTACATCCCCTAAAGGGTTGGAACTTCACGTTTCATAGATATACGCTTTTCTCATATTCTTATCATAATTTTCTTGTAAGGTGCAGCGCATCATCGCCATTCGTATAGTAATCGGATAGCTTTTTATCAACAATAAAACCCTTTGACTTGTATAGATTCTGGGCAGCCTGGTTATTGATCCCTACCTCAAGTGTGATTTTTTTATATCCTTTTTCCTCTAATATATCAAAGGCTGTATCCATGAGCGAACTAGCTATCCCCTTGCGCCTGTGTTCCGGATGTACATTTAAAGAATATATCCTTGCATTTAAGATATTTTTTCTTAAAAGGATTATCATTGACCCGATAATATTACCCTCGATTTCTGCGACCAAAACCATCGATCTGGCTTTTAACAAGAGGTATTGGAGTTGCCTTCTAGGAAATGTTTCTTCCTTGAAGCATATCTTTTCAAGATTCAAAAGGGCATCAAGGTCCTCTTTGGTTGCTAAACGAATCCGTTGCTTCAAGGAACCGTCACGCGTGCCCTCACGCATTCCTGGACCTGTTTTACCACTTCAGGATAATCACCAAAGATGAAACCAAGGTCCACCG
Organism: Candidatus Methanoperedens sp.; assembly: GCA_049301735.1. GTDB lineage: Archaea > Halobacteriota > Methanosarcinia > Methanosarcinales > Methanoperedenaceae > Methanoperedens. The sequence continues at coordinate 7,122 of JBAQLI010000095.1, read as the reverse complement.
TACCCACTACATCAACCACCCCGATGGCAGCAATGCCATAGCCTTCTTTATTTCTAATCGGTACCACAATAACAGGAATTCCGGCATATTTGCCGCTTGTGGGAATTGTACGCGATGTCTTGTTTTCTTTCAGGACTGTTTCAAGTATGGGACCAGAATAATCATTATCAAGGATATTTCCTTTTTCGATCCTGACTCCTTTTTTATTCAGGCTTCTCATAGTAACCGGAAGCCCCAGAAGTTCATGTATTGCCAGTGCAAAGTGAGCAATATCTTCTGCGCTTGAATCTGCTGATATCTGGATATTAGTATATTTCATGTTATTCCCTCAATTCATATAATATCATCTTGCAACAAGGACGCTACATTGCGCATTTCGTACAACGTTCTCGGCTACGCTTCCCAGAAGTACTCTCTTTAATCCTTTTTTCCCTTCAGAGCCCATTACGATAGTATGGACGTTGAGGCTTTTTGCTACATTAAGGATTGTGTCAGCCGGACTTCCAAGTTTTAATATTTTTTGGACTTCTACACCCATCTTTTTTCCATCTTCGGCCACTTCGTCCAGTACTTTTTCACCGAATCTTATCAATTCCGCCTGTTCAGATGTGGAAGGAACATTCACCACATACAGAGCCGCCATTCGAATGTTATATGATTTTGTGATTTTTAAAGCCGCTATCTCCGCTTTTTTTGCCGACTCGGAACCATCGATCGCCAGAAGAACTTCAACTTTTGCCATGGATGATTTTTAGGTGTTAAACAATATTAAAGCTTACAGTACTACACTACCATAAGGTTTTAATTGCTTCATCGCCTTACTAACCACTCATTACTTTGGAGATTATTTTATGCTAAAAGAAGCCGGGCAATATGATGCTAAATCACTTGAACAGAAAATCCATAAATTATGGGAAGAAATTGATGCCTATTCCCGGGTGAGAGAACAAAGGGTAGATGGGAAGAAATTCTTTTTCGTTGACGGCCCGCCTTATACTACCGGACGCATACACCTTGGAACTGCCTGGAATAAAATTATAAAGGACTCAATACTGCGTTATAAATCCATGAACGGTTTCCATGTTCTTGACCGGGCAGGATGGGACATGCATGGTCTTCCCATAGAAGTAAAAGTCGAAGGAGTTCTTGGATTCAAATCAAAAAAAGATATTGAAAAATACGGTGTAGGAAATTTCGTGGCAAAATGCAAGGAATTCGCTCTTTCACATCGTGATGAAATGACTCTCCAGTTCCAGAATCTGGGTGTCTGGCTCAACTGGAAAGACCCATACATGACACTGCGCGATGAATATATTGAAGCTGCCTGGTGGACGCTTAAAAAAGCGCATGAAAAGAACCTTCTTGAAAGGGGTTTAAGGGTCGTAAACTGGTGCCCCAGATGTGAAACTGCCATAGCCGACTCCGAGGTTGAATACTCGGATGTTTCAGACCCCTCGGTCTATATCAAGTTCCCTGTTGCCAATGAGGAGAATACCTTTATAGTAATATGGACAACAACCCCCTGGACTATTCCTGCCAATATCGCTGTGGCGGTTCATCCTTCTTTTGAATACGTAAAAGTAAGGGCGGTCAAGAACGAAAAGGAAGAGATCCTGATAATGGCAAAAGAACTTCTGAAAAATGTCCTGAAACAGGGAAGATACCAGAAATCTGAGGTCCTTGAGACTATTCTGGGTGAAGATCTTAAGATCGAATACAAAGCCCCTCTTGGTCACAAAGTGCCCAAACAGAATACGTTCCCTCATAATGTTTATATGGCAGACTTTGTTACTGCTGAAAACACGGGTTGCGTCCACATTGCACCGGGTCACGGTATTGACGACTTTGAACTGGGAATGAAACATAAGCTCCCCATTTTCTGTCCTGTCGGGCCAGATGGAAAATATACTGCGGAAGCAGGCGATTACAAAGGAATGAATGTCAGGGAAGCCAATAAAGTAATTCTTGATGACCTTTCTGAAAAAGATCTCCTGCTGGCAAGCGGAAAGATCTCGCACAGGTATGGTCATTGCTGGAGATGCAAGACCCCGATAATATATCTTGCCACAGAACAGTGGTTCCTGAAGGTCACCGACCTTAAGGAAAAAATGCTTGAGGAAATAAAGAAAGTGAAATGGTACCCTGATTGGGCAGGTTCAGCCCGTTTTGCCGACTGGGTAAAAGGATCCCGCGACTGGTGCATTTCCCGCCAGAGGTACTGGGGAATCCCGATCCCGGTATGGATATGCGATTTTTGCGGCGAGACAGAAGTAATGGGAACAATGGAAGAGTTGAAAAACAGGTCGGGTGTGAAAAATCTCACAGACCTTCACCGGCCCTATGTAGACAATATCCATATCAAATGCAGTAAATGTGAAAAGAGAATGACCCGCGTTCCTGACGTATTCGATGTATGGTTTGATTCAGCAGTGGCATCATGGGCGACATTGAATTTCCCGCGCGATGAGAAAACATATAAGGAATGGTGGCCTGCTGATTTTATCACTGAAGGCCATGACCAGACCCGCGGCTGGTTCTATTCCCAGATGGGAGCAAGCATGGTCTCTTTCGGGAAAGCGCCTTATAAGAGCGTCCTGATGCATGGTTTTACCCTGGACACAGAAGGAAAGAAGATGTCAAAGAGTCTTGGCAATGTGGTTTCTCCTGATGATGTTATTAACAAATATGGGGCAGAATCTCTCAGGCTGTACGTGCTTTCGCAGAATGCGCCATGGGATGACCTGAAATTCATATGGGAAGAAGTCGGGACTATTAACAGGATGCTCAACATCCTCTGGAATGTGTATCGGTTCCCGCTGCCCTATATGATCCTTGATAATTTCAATCCTGTAGACGTTAAAGAACGTCTTGCCACCCTGCCGCTTAGGGTTGAAGACAAATGGATATTGTCAAGAGTACAGAGCCTGATCAAGAAGGTTGAAACTGCAATGTCAGAGTACAATCTTCATAAAGCCACGCGGCCAATATCGGAATTCATCCTTGAAGACCTCTCGCGCTGGTATATCCAGCTTATAAGGCCACGGACATGGACTGAGGCAAATGACCCTGACAAACTGGCAGCGTATTATACTTTATATGAGGTATTAGTCACATTGACAAAAGTGCTGGCTCCGTTTGCACCTCATATATCTGAGGAAATGTATGGGAACCTTGTGCGAAATATCCATCCGGATGCGCCTGAAAGCGTTCACATGTGCGATTGGCAGGGGCCAGATGAGAAATTTATTGATATTGAGCTTGAGAAAAGGATGGATATCATAAGGGAAATTGTTGAAGCATCATCGAATGCACGGCAAAAACTCAAACGCAAATTGAGATGGCCTGTTAAAAGAATAGTGGTTGCGCCAAAGAATGAAATCGTAAATGAAGCTGTTTTGAGCCTTGAAACCGTACTGAAGGAACAGACAAATGCCAAGGAGATCGTCTTATTAAAGACTGGTGAAACTTTCGATGAGCTTGGCGTTGAAGTCCTGCCCAATCATGCAGCTCTTGGTCCGGTTTTTAAGAAAGATGCAGGAAAAGTCATTGCCGAATTAAAGACGGCAGACGGCAGGGCAATAAAAAGATCGATCCTTGAAACCGGAAGTTTCGAATTGAAGGCCGGAACCATCACCGCCGATATGGTGACTTTCAAAGACCTGATCCCGCCTGCCATTGCAGCAGCGGGATTCTCAGCAGGGGATGTGTATGTGGACACCGAGCTTACTCGTGAAATTGAATCCGAAGGCTACTCACGCGAAGTCATCCGAAGGATCCAGGATATGCGAAAGGAGCTTGACCTTGCAGTAGAAGAAGAGATCAGGGCAGCCGTAGAAATAAAAGATGAGCGGGTTGCAGTACTTGTTCTTGAAATGAAGGATTTCATAGCTGGTGAGGTGCGTGCGAAATCATTGGCGATAGGCCCTGAGGTTGAGGTAGAGGGTGAGCTTGTGAAGGATTGGGATGTAGAGGATGTTAAGATGAGGATGGGAATAGGGAGAAAATAATTACCAGAACAGTTGCTTAAGAAACAATTCCGGATATAAAGGGTGCTTTCTTTATCGTATGTGAAAGAAGACGAATTGAATAACCCAATTGAATTTTTTCTATTCCGCGCAAGATTCATCCTTCAAACAATATTAGATGCATAGTTCACACATTTTTCACAAATCCGTTTATAAACTAATTAAACCAAATAGTTAATTATGTTTATATCAAAGTAAAAAATTTTATAAATTTAAGTTAATAAATCATATATTCTGAATAGATTTTATGATAAGTATCAAAAAGATCGTAACACCATAATGTAAAATACAAGACTTAAGAAAAATTAAACAATTAATAAGGTAGTGAGTTTTTGAAACACGCATTAAAATTGTTAGCAATAATAGTGTCGGTTTTCCTGATAGGGTTTTTTCTTGAGGAAACGATTGATTCCTCAGAATTGAATAACATAGGATCACTGGAAGAAACTTTGGAGATCATTTCCGAACTATTTTCTGCATTTGTGGCAATTTCTATTTTTGGCGTAACGTGGTATGCATATAATAAAAGCCGGGATAATCATTCTCTTTTACTTGGCGCTGCTTTTCTTATTACCGGGATTTTAATTTTGTTTCATCTACTTTCCTATCCTTTTATGCCTGATTTCATCAATCCCAACTCATTTCATAAAGCAGGGATTTTCTTTTTCGAATCCCGATTCGTCCTGGCAATTTTACTTCTTGCCAGTGTATATGTATATGATGATTCACTTCCTGAATTGATTAACAAAAATGTAATGGTTTTGTTTATAATAGTAATATTATCAGTCTTCGTGGGATCTGTTTTCATTCATGAAGCAATCTTTGCAGCATATAAATTTGATAGTTATTCCGTTATAACGGTATTATTATTATTCATAATTACAACTATTATCTCAGTTACTTGTTATCTTTATACAAAAAGAGCTAAAGAAACAGGCCAGAAAAACCTTCTAAATTTGACAAATGGTTCTATCATAATACTTTTCAGTAATCTGGTTTACTTTGATTATGAATTCTCAGGACATTTTCTAATAATTACTGGCTTTTTTTATTTTTATCTTGGCTTGTATAAATCATCCGTAGAACTACCATATGAAAAACTGGCCATAGCAGAGGAAAAGCTTCGCGTAGGAGCAGAGAATAAGTACCGTAACCTATTCGATAATGCAAATGATGTTATCATAACAACAGACCTTGAAGATAGGGTGACATCATGGAATCACAGTGCTGAGAAACTTTTTGGATGGGAAGCGCAGGAGGTAATGGGAAAAAAACTTTCCAGCCTGATAGTTCCGTTAAATTTACAGACCCACAGGAATGAAATCATCAACAATGCTATGAATGGCAAATTAGCTTACGGGATAGAAACAGTGCGCATGTGTAAGGATGGCACCAGGATATTTGTGGATTTGACAACATCTCAATTACTGGATCCAAACCGGAATTTGACAGGTCTGTCATTCATATTCCGTGATATTAGCGAGCGCAAAAAAGCACAGGATTTACTTAATAAATCAAAGGAATTTGCCGAAAGCGTTATTAACAGTATGAACGACGCTATTGCCGTCATTGATGTCAATGATTTCAGGATAACCGATGCAAATTCAGTTTTCCTGAACAATTATGGAGTTAAAAAAGAAGAACTGATAGGAAAAACCTGTTACGAGATCACTCATAAAAGAGCACAGCCATGTGTTCCTCCAGACAATATCTGCCCCCTTATTAATACTTTGAATACTGGTAAATATTCAACAGTTGAGCATATGCATTATATCAATGGTGGAGAAAAGCAATATGTTGAGGTCTCAACATCGCCCATCATGAATGAAAATGGAAAAGTCGTAAGTGTCATTTATGTGGCAAGGGATATTACGAAGCACAAGCAGACAGAAGAAGCATTGAACAAAAGCCGCAATCTGCTGGATACTATAAAAAGTGTCCAGGATAACTTTATTGTGGATTCAGATGTAAAAGTTACATTTAATGATATTTTAAGCAATGTTCTCTCATTGACTCAAAGTGAATATGGTTTCATCGGTGAGATCCTCTATACTGCAAAAGATGATCCATTTTTAAAAATCCATGCTTTCACAAACATTGCATGGAATAAAGAGGCTCAAGAGTTCTATGAAAAGAATGCTCCAAAAGGATTTGAGTTCTATGATCTTAACACGCTATTCGGTTCAGTAATTACAGGCGGAAAACCGGTAATTGCCAATGACCCCTCAACAGATTCCAGGCGAGGAGGTCTCCCTGAAGGACATCCACAGCTTTATAAATTCTTAGGTATACCGTTTTATCACGGAGAGAAACTTAATGGCATGATTAGTGTCGCTAATCGCCCGGAGGGTTACAATGAAGATATTATCGAGTATCTGAAGCCTCTTTTGACTACGTGTGCAAACATTATAGAAGCTTACAGGATCGATCAACGCCGCAAGCTGGCTGAGAAACAAATTGAAGTCTCCCTTAAAGAAAAAGAAACACTTCTCAAAGAAATCCATCATCGCGTCAAGAATAATATGCAAATTGTTTCCAGTCTTCTGGATCATCAAAAACAGTATATAAAAGATAAAAATGTGATCGATATATTTACAGAAAGCCAGAACAGGATAACATCGATGTCTCTTGTTCATGAAAAACTCTATCAATCAAAAGACCTGGCAAAAATTGACTTCAATGAGTACATCAATGATCTGGCGTCTAACCTTTTTCAGTCTTATGTAGCCAATTCGGGCAAAATAACACTGAACATGAATATTGAAAATATTCAACTGGATATTGATTTTGCCATTCCATGCGGATTGATTATCAATGAATTGGTCACAAATTCTTTAAAATATGCATTTCCAGATGATAGAAAAGGCGAAATCAGGATAGTATTACGTAAAATTGATAAAGAAGTGTTTGAACTTGTGATTGGCGATAACGGCATTGGTCTGCCGAAAGACCTGGATTTTAGAAAAACCGATTCATTGGGTTTGCATCTGGTCACAATACTGGCAGAAAATCAACTTCATGGTGAAATTAATATAAATAGAAATATAGGAACGGAATTTCAAATTAAATTCAGAGGGATAAAATGAAGACTGCAAAA
>JBAQLI010000094.1:0-14355 GCA_049301735.1 Candidatus Methanoperedens sp. | reverse complement strand
ATATTTGCAACCGGTGGTTTCATGTTAAACTCCGCCATCGGCGGCGCCTCACCGGGGTCTGGGGTCGCAACCCCAGCGCAATATCCCTGAGATTGACCGAAAGTGTTAATAGTACGCTTATCTGCGTTCATCCGCTGTTAATTGAACTCATATAAATCGCAAAAACCTATGGAAACTTATGAGCAAAATATTTGAAATAACCCATCGCGACGCAACAGCAAGGATAGGTAAACTGGTTCTTGAAAAGGAGCTGTCAACCCCTGCTATTATAAATCTTCATGAAAAGAATTGCCCAATAGTCGATTCCGGTTCTGTCTGGAAAAGAGCTGTACCTATCGAACAAAATGATAAAAAAATAATCATTCTTCCTCATAGATCACTCCCCCTGCAAACAAGAGAAGAAATTATAATAGAGCTAAAAGTGCCACCTGAGAATTCAAATTGGGCTCACACAGGCCTTGTTGTACATCCATTCACCAATGAATATCCGGAATCTGAACTTTATGTCCTCGGAACAGCAAAGCAACTTGAGAACAGGGCACGGGAACTCGTGGATTCAATCATCCGGCTAAAGGAAAACACCCGTGCGGACTCTCTTCTTTATGCCCCGGCTCTTGCTACACCTGAAAACCTGGCAATGCTCCTTTATCTTGGCGTGGATCTGGTCGATGAGACCCTTCCTATTATAAAAGGATACCAGGATATTTATCTTACAAATTCAGGGGAATTCCATCTCGACAGGCTGCACGAATTCCCATGCGCATGCACAGTGTGTTCTTCAAAAACACCGCAGGAAATGCTCAAATTACCCAAAAAAGAGCGCACACAACTGATGGCGCAGCATAATTCCCTGAAGCTTGGCGAGGAACTTAGAAATGTTCGCGAACACATCCGGTCAGGAAGTCTTCGCGAGTATGTGGAACGACAGTGCAGGGCGCGCCCATGGCTGACAGCAGCGCTTCGCCTGATAGATGCACAATATGATTTTCTTGAAAAAAGAACTCCGATCCTGAGGTCAAATACACTGTATGCAAATACCTCGGAATCGCTTAACAGGGTCGAGATAAGAAGATTTGCGCAACGCGTATTGGAGCGCTATACTGCGCCTGATCTTGATACGCTTGTGCTTCTTCCATGCTCAGCCAAAAAGCCATATTCGATCTCCCTCTCGCACCAGAAATTCATAAATGCTCTTGGTAAAAACCGCAAATTTGTCCATGAGGTAATAATCACTTCCCCAATGGGAGTTGTCCCGCGCGAACTTGAATTGATGTATCCAGCAGCGCATTACGATACTCCGGTAACGGGTCACTGGGACCTTGAAGAGAGATCATGGGTGGGAGGATGCCTGCGGCAATATCTTCAAAAAAATAAGTACAGGAATATCATTGCTCATGTGCATGGCGCATACAGGGAGATTTGTGAATCCGTAGCAGACGAGCTTGGGCTTGAATTTATTTATACGGCTGATACAGGTGTAACGTCACATGAATCTCTTAAGAACCTGGAACTTGCTGTTTCAGGACTTGAAACTACCAAAAAAAGAACAGCAGAGCAGGGAAAACTTGACCTGATGCGTGCAACTGCGGATTACCAGTTCGGAAAAGGAGCAAGCGATCTGCTTGTCCCCAATGATGCAGTTATCAGGGCGCCGTTCCCCAAATTCCAGTTATTTGCGGGAAAGCAGCTGGCAACGTTGATCCCCCAATATGGAGCTCTTGCACTTACTGTTGACGGCGGGATGCGTCTTCGTGATCATCCGTATTACAGGGTAACGATAGGCGATTTCATTCCACACAGCAGCATCCTTGCGCCTGGAATACTGGATGCTGACCCGCAGATACGCCCCAATGACGAAGTGATAGTTATTGGCGAGAGATTTTTAGGGGTCGGAAGGGCGAATATGAGCGGATGGGAGATGAAAGGATGCGGCAAGGGCATGGCTGTGGAGTTGAGGCATTCGATGAAGATCGATAAGTGAATTTCTAAAAGTGCCAGCAATTTTCGATATGCACAGACGCTGTTTTTATAAGCGGTAACAATATCCCCAAAGGGAGTGAGATTTCCCGGGATTACAAGACACTGATGCTGCACACAGACGACCATTTTGAATCCAATCCCGGTAGTTATTGAGTTAATTCTCGATAGCGATCAGGCATAAATGATAGATAACGGTTCGCAGATATAGGTTATCCGAGATTTCCACCTATTCTATTAAATACTTTACCAGGTTGCCACGAAAATTCTTTTCCCAAAATCATTCTTTTCGCTCTCTTTATTTCTAAAAATCCATTTTCTTTGAGAAATTTGATACCTTCAATATTATCAATTGGTAAGACTCCTTTGTTTATGATTGAATATCTTAATTTCATTAATTCAATCCCAGCCTCTACATTATCAGCAATAATCAAACCTTCTCCTAATCCTGGTATATAATAACCAATTAGCTTTCCATTTTTTTGATAAACATAAGAATTCTCTAATTTATCATTTAACAATATTCTTCTATCTTCGCCTGTTACAATTTTATCTAAAAAAAAATATATCCTCAATATTTGTGTTTGTATACTGAACAACATTTTTTGATATATAATAATCTTTTAATGGTTCTGTTCTTTCAAAGAAAACATATTCTGTTTGTTCTTTAAAACCTGCTTTTTTATAAACCGGATATCCCATATCAGTTGCAATCAATGAAATTGTTTCAAAACCAATATTTTTTAAATTTCCCAGTAAATGGTGAACTATCAAACTCCCTACTCCTTTTTTTCTAAATTCTGGATTTACTATAATATGAGCTAACCAGGCTGAATTATTCAATAAGATTGCAGTTCCTATACCAACAATTTTATTTTCAATAACAATTTTAATTGGTTTGCAAAAGGGAGTATTTAGATAATATTCGAATATTGGTATTATATCTGGCCAGCCATCAGGTTGTAATTCTCGAACGCACTCATGATGAATTATTATATGTATTTATTTATAGACTTTATGATGTGGGCGGCGAACACTTCGCATGTTCTTTTTTTCATAATGACATCTGTAGTTGTCAGCAACATTTAAGTGCATACGAACATTTACTATTTAAAATAGAGGTGGAAGATCATGTTAATTAAGAGTAACAAGAATTTGAATCAACAACTACACAATTTAGCATCTATTAATGGAGCTGATCATTTTGGTGTTGCAGATCTTTCACAAGCCCATACGGCTATACTTGAACAGGGAGGTAGTTTCATAGCTGGCTTTCCTTTCTCCATCTCTATTGGGATATCCTTGCTTAATCCAATTGTCGATCTTTTACCACAGCGAAATGAAAAAGCGGTAAGAGTGAGCTACCGTCATAACGCTTATGATATAGTGAATTTACGGCTGGATCTTGCAGCTTCAATTATTAGCGGTTATCTCCAAAAATCCGGGTTCAGGGCTTTACCAATTCCTGCTTCAAAGCGTATAGATGATGAACGTATTTGTGCATCTTTCTCACATAAGCTGGGTGCTAATCTGGCCGGACTGGGATGGATCGGAAAGAGCTGTTTATTTATCACGCCAGAATGCGGACCAAGAGTCCGTTGGACAACTATACTGACTGATGCACCACTTGAATCTACCGGAGAGATGCAACAGGATCAATGTGGAGATTGCAAAGAGTGCATTGACATTTGCCCGATACATGCGATTACCGGGAGACCATTCAGAGCGAACGAACCACGAGAAGAAAGATTTGATGCAAGAAAATGTGACCAGTATTTTGATTCTATGGAAGAAAAAAATGAAATCGCAGTCTGTGGGTTGTGTTTGTATGTGTGTCCATACGGAAGAAAACAGAAAATATGAATGTAAACAGCTGTTCAGTCACGCATATCTCCCCCTTCCCTCAATATCTCTTACCCTCCCCAGAACCTCATTCGCGCCCGCAAATGTCCGGGCATATCCTTTTTTAAAAGCCTCAATAAGTTCTTCATGGTTCTCATGTGTGCTCTCAAATGTCTGGAAAAGCACATGCACATCAACCCCACGTGCTTCCACTGTCTTATCAAGATAAGCCAGCCCGAAATCGATCAGGTAGAGTTTGCCATCCCTGAATAATATATTGGAAGTGGTAAGGTCGCCATGAATTATTCCATACGTATGCAGGCGCCCGATCAGTTCTCCTGTGTGTTCGCTCAGCAAAGGGGTGATCACTTTTTTCAGGGCTGTCCCGTCTATATATTCCATTTTTATTTCAAAATCAGAAATATCCCTGATGATGGGTGTTGGAACACCGCACTGCCGCGCCTCTGAAATAAGTCTTGCTTCACTTCGTGTCCTTTCCTTGCGTAAGGTCTCATCTATTTCCCTGAGGCGGTAGCGTTTCGATATCCTTGTCTTGGCAATCGTATTTCCGGAAAGTGTGATCACAGCTTCGGCGCCATTTGCGATTTTTTCCTGCTGGCCAGGCTTTTCTTCTTTGAACACATCAACGATCTCTGGATTCCACCTCACCACTGCTTCATCTGGCCTGAATCTGGGATTGACCTTAGATTCCGCAATCGTTGTCCTGTATCCCGATTTATACATCAAAAGACCAAGATAAGCGATCATTGCACCGTTATCGCCCATGAACCTCTTTTCCGGCACATAAAAATCAATACCCCTATCCTCACACATGATAGTAAGCATCTCACGAAGGCGTGAATTCGCCCCTACCCCGCCTGCAAGCAGGACTTCACATTTTCCCGTATGCGCAACAGCGCGTTCCGTTACTTCCACAAGCATTGCAAAAGCAGTTTCCTGGAATGAATGGCAAACATCAGGCAGAGGGTATTTTTTGGCTGATTCCTGGGCAGCTGTTGTCAATCCTGAGAATGAGAAATCCATGCCTTTTACAGTATACGGCAACGGGATGTATTTTGAAGCCTTCTTTGCAAGTTCTTCTACTTTTGGTCCTCCGGGATGCGCCAACCCGACCGACCTTGCGAACTTATCAAGGGCGTTACCGATTCCGATATCAAGCGTCTCCCCGAATACCCTGTAATGGCTTTTCCTGTATGCAAGCACCTGCGAGTTCGCGCCACTCACGTATAATGTCACCGGGTCTTTAGCTGGTGTTTTCCATCTCCCGACCTCAATATGCGCAATGCAGTGGTTCACCCCGATCAGTGGAACATCAAGCGATAATGCAAGTGCTCTTGCCGCTGTTGCAACTGTACGAAGGCACGGCCCAAGTCCCGGTCCCTGGGAAAATGCCACTGCATCTACTTTTCGTCCTCCTTTCTCCAGGGTCTCACTCACTACTTTTGTAATATGATTTGCATGATGCTGTGCAGCCTCACGGGGATGGATGCCGCCAGTTGCCGGGCGATATGTGGCCGTAGTTTCTACAATAACATCTTTTTCATCAACAATTGCTGCGCTCAGGTTCCATGCCGTCCCTTCAATTCCGAGAATAGAGATTTTAGACATTTTTCACAAGACTTCATTAAATTGGTTTCTAAAATAAGTATCGGGTAATTTTAAATATTTTTTATATATTATTTTTATATATTATATTGTCAGTAACCTTTACATACAGCCAAGACAATAAAGGGTATGAATGAAGAGGTGTTAAACTGAATAGGCGAGACAATAACAGCCAGCAACCAGAAGAATTTACAAGAGTTCGGGTGCCGCAAAAAAAAGCGGGCGAAGTGCTGGGCACTGTTGAAAGTCTGTTGGGGGCTAATAAACTGCGCGTAAGGTGTATGGATGGCGTAGTAAGGATCACTCGCATTCCCGGAAAAATGAAAAAAAGTACCTGGATAAGGGAAGGGGATGTTGTTATAGTTGTGCCGTGGTCTTTCCAGACCGAAAAAGCTGATATCATCTGGAAATACAGCGGGCCGCAGGTAAACTGGCTTGAGAGAAAGGGATTTTTGAAAAGTTAAATTAAGCCTATGGCCAGTGATAAGAAGCTTTCCCGCATGGATGAGAAAGTCGATGAATTCCGCATGCGGTTAAAAGATTCAGACCTGAAACAAGTATTTGACGATGTTTTTGACACAGCCACATTGATGGCTCTCTATGACCTTTCAAAAAAAGGTTATATTGATGCGCTTGGAGGCTGTTTCAGTACCGGGAAAGAAGCAAATCTTTTCCATGCCATAGCAAAAAAAGATGATATCTCCGAAGTCGCAGTAAAGATTTACATGATATCCACTGCCAATTTTAATTCTATGAAAGACTACATTCTGGGAGATCCGCGGTTCCAGGGGATCAGGCATGCCAGGAAAGATATCATTCTTGCATGGACAAAAAAAGAATACAAAAACCTGAAACGTGCAGAAGAGGCCGGGGTAAGGGTGCCAAAACCCTATATCACACAGAGGAACATATTGTTAATGGAATTTATTGGGAACGATGGTGTTCCGATGCCTCAACTGAAAGATGTTAAACTGACAACAGAGGAAGCATCGCATATTTTTAACTTGCTGGTCGATTATATGAACAGGTTATATTCAAAGGCAAAACTTGTTCATGCAGATCTTAGCGAATACAATATATTGGTCGACATGAATAAAATGGAACCAGTAATAATTGATATGGGCCAGTCGGTCCTGACCAGTCATTTCAATGCAGAAACTTACCTGCGGCGCGATGTTGCAAATATCGCTCGCTTTTTCGGAAAATTAAATATTCCGGTAAATGAAGATGATATTATTTCAATCATAAAGAAAAATAAAGAGGAAGAACAATGACAGAGCATATTAAAATACCACTTGAAAGAATAGCGGTCCTTGTTGGCCCGAAAGGCCAGACTAAAGAACTCATTGAAGAAAAATCAACCGCAACATTAAATATTGATAGCGAAAGCGGGGATGTGGAAATTGCAAACCCGACTGACCCTCTTATGGGAATGCGCGCAAAGGAAGTCGTACAGGCTATAGCAAGGGGTTTTAGCCCTGAAAAGGCTTTGAAATTGTTTGACCATGACCTGCTTATGTTTGAAACAATAGACCTTTCAAATATTGCAAGGACAGAAAAAGACCTCATGAGGATAAGGGGTAGACTAATCGGGAAGGATGGCAAAACAAGGGAGATATTTGAGACCCTGACTAACGCATATATCTCCGTTTATGGTAAAACAGTAAGCTTGATAGGGTATCCAGAGCAGAATACCGTAGCAAGAACGGGTATCAATATGCTTCTTGAAGGGTCAGCCCATGGCCCTGTTTATTCGTTCCTTGAGAAGAAAAAGAGCGATTTGAAGAGAGCAGAATTGGGATTGTAGGATTTCACACATCTGTTATTATTTTTCATATCGAAAGATTAAAATAATACCGGAGCATAATATATTTCTGGAGTAAATATGAAAGCCCTTAAGATTAAACAGCTTGATGAAAAAGACGAAGAGATCGCAGATATACTTATTTCCCTTGGAATGAGCCGAAATGTCGCAATGAGCCTTACCTATCTTCAGAATATGAATTCTGCAACCTCGGTAGACCTCGAAAGAGTAGCCAGGTTACGCCAGCCCGAAGTCAGTATTGCCATGAGGCAGTTAAAAGAACGCGACTGGATAGATGAACGGGAAGAGAAGACGCCTGGAAAAGGAAGACCATACAAGATATATTCGCTCAAAGTTGGTTTTAAGGATATTGTTACCCAGCTTGAAAAACAGCAGAAAAAAGCTGTTGATGAGGCAAAGGCAAACCTTGAGCGATTGAAGGAATTGGGGAAATAGTAAAGTAAGTCTAATTGCTGATTGCAGGGTTGCTTTATATCAAATTTAGCAACCTGCATAGTTATTTTTTTTAAATTTTATATAACTATAAATCATAACATCGGTTACATTAGTGCGAGAATGAACCTGATCGTAAAATCATGATAATACTAAAACTCGGCGGAAGCCTGATCCAGAGCGCAAAAAGAATTATAAAAGACCTCACCGGATACACCAGTTCAACCGGGGAAACTATTCTCATCGTCCCAGGGGGCTCAATATTCGCGGACACCGTGCGCAAAGTCAATCCCTCGCAAGAAGCTGCGCACTGGATGGCAATACTTGCGATGGAGCAGTATGGGTATTATCTGGCTGACGGAACGGATGCAAAGCTAATTGACAACCTGAAAATTCCAGGAAACGGTACTTACGTTTTACTTCCATACAACCTCCTTAAGAGCAATGATGAACTTTCCCACACATGGGATGTGACCTCAGACACAATTGCTGCATGGGTCGCGTTCAAGCTCAAGGCAAGGTATATCAAAGTCACGGATGTTGATGGTATTTACCTGAACGGTACACTTCAAAATGAGCTAAAAGCAGAGGAACTCATTGGTATCAAGACCTGTGTGGATGCAGAACTTCCGGATTTTCTAATGAAGAATAACATGGATTGCGAGATCATTAATGGAAATTGTCCGGGTAGGGTGGTAAATGCATTAAAAGGCAATATTACCGGGACTCTTATTAAAGGATAATTACACAAATACAAATCCATCACTATATTTATACTTCTTCAGAATAAATTAGAAACCGTGGGCCTTCGAACACCTGATCTACTCGACAGCCATCGCGATCATAGCCGGAATGCTCTGGTATAAGCGCACAGGCAGAGACTCCTCCTGGATCATCATAGCCAGCGCCCACGCACCCGACTTCGACATAGTCGCTGGGGAGCTGTTCAAGAAATTTGATATGAACATCCTCACAACTCCCATCAGGCACTGGGATTTCCACAACATAGCCTTCCTGCTGCTTTTCGCTACAGTGGCGGCGCTTGTGCTGAGGTTGGCGGGCATGAGGTTTGGGGAGTCGTTCCTGTTAGCGGGGTTCGGGGCGAGTATTTTTAGTAAAAGACGGTTGCTCTGTCATGGATATCGCTTTCTGTGGCCGGGGGAGCCGCATAGATGGAGGATAGTGATCGTTTTGTAATATAAGAGGAGTGGTGAATCAGTGCAAATGAAAGGGCGCAAAATCATGAAAATATTTGGCCGAAATATCAGAAGATCAACGCGCCTCAAAAGCAGATGAAGCCTCAAAATTTTTAGAGTCATAATATGGTGGCATAATATTAATATGGACAGACATATCTAATATTATGAATATTGAACAATGATCGGTTATATATAAAATTTTAAATTATTGGAGGTTTATTATGCAAACGAAAACAAAACAAGAGGAAGAAATACTAAAAGGAATAAGGGATTTGCCTGAGATCATTCAAGATAAAATATTAAAGATAATTAACTCTTTCGCATCTGAAATAACGGAAAATAAATTTTCAGAGGAAAAAGCTACTGCAGATTTTTTATCAGTATGTGGTACATGGGAAGATAACAGGTCTATTGATGACCAAATAAGAGATATTTATTCCAGTAGAAAATCTACAACTAGAACGGAGAAGTTATTTTGAAATATTTATTGGATACAAATATTTGTATATATCTTATAAATGGTAATGAGACTCTAAAAAATAAAATAAAAGAAATTGGGGTATTTTCTCTATCAATATCAACTGCTACACTTGCCGAACTTTATTTTGGGGCATATAATTCAAAAAAAATTGAGGCAAATTTAATAAGAGTTAATGAATTCAAAAAAAATTTGAGAGTTTATTCGGATAATGAAGCTTCTTCTGAAGCATTCGGACGATTCAAATCGAAATTGAGGTCAGAAGGGAGAATTATTGAAGATTTTGATATATTGATTGCCAGTGTTGGTTTTGTTAATAACTGTATTCTTGTTACGAATAATCCAGCTCATTTTGAAAGGATAGATGAACTGAAAATAGAAAACTGGTTAGAATGAAAATGTTATTCCAAAAATGAAAACAATGGCATGGAGATTTTCATGATAGTACTGCTTTTGTCGCGAAGTACTGATGCACTGGTATTTGGATTCGTTCGCTGGGATCGGATTCGGAGCGCGTAAGCCGAAGAATGAGCGGTTTTTCGGCTGGGGATATTGCTATCTGTGGCCGGGGAAGCCGCAGAGGTGGAGTATAGGGAACGTTTTGTATTATGAGGGGATTGGTGAATCAGTGCAAATGAAAGGGTGCAAAATAATGGAATAATGGAGAAAGGATTTCCTCAAATCAAGAATGGGGCATATAATATATACCACATATTGCATATATTTCCCAAGTCCTGGCGCTTCACTGAATCCGATGCAACCTCCTTAAAGTGATAAACATAAACCGCAGATGCACGCAGATAAACGCAGATTGATTACATAGATATTATATAATTATATTTTCGGCGCTTCTAAGAAGCCAATTAACCAAAAAGCACACAAAATACAAAATATTCACAATCATCTTAATATTCATTCCCATTAATAATACAAGGATCATGCTAATTGAACACTGGATATACTCAACAGCAATAGCAATAATTGCAGGCATGATCCACTTAAAGCGCACAGGCCGCGACTATTCCTGGATCATCATTGCAAGCGCTTTAGCCCCGGATATGGATATATTTGCAGGATATATATTAAAACAATTTGATGTTGGTATTCTAATAAATGGAATTCCTTTAAAGCATGGTGATTTTCATAATATTGCAGTTCTGCTTATTTATGCAGTTATCGTCGGGCTGGTATTGAAAATTCCAGGCATGAAATTCAAAGATTCATTCACATTTGCCGGAATTGGGTTTGGCGCCCATATTTTCGAAGATGTGCTTGTTTACAATCCGGGGTATGCATTTTTATGGCCATTATCGACTCATATGTTTGGTCTTGGTTTAGTTAAGTATAATCCCGACTTTTTTGGGATCGCCAATACAGAAGTGCTTTTTGTGGGTTTAGTTATAATTTTGGTGTGCGTGAATATCAGGGTGCTTTATGAAGGGAATGGCGCATTAAAAAGAATTGCACGATCAATTGCTATTGCAGGTGTATTTTCAGCAATAATAATACCTGGAATTGGATTGTATAATGGTGAATTTAAAGAAGAAATCAGAGCAGGTAATATTGTAGATAACTGGCAGTTTACGCAGAATACTTCGTGGGATTCAACCGTTTTTCATAATGGGAACCATTCTGCCCGGATCGAGATCCAGGGGAATGAAAGTAAAATATCCGGTGTATGGAGAAGCAACAAAATTACGGTAAAGCCGGATACTAACTATACATTTTCTTCATGGGGCAGGACTGAAGGAGCGGGGGGAAATAACTCACCTGCAGTTCGAGTCGTAGAATTAGACGCTAATGGTAAATGGATAAGACAGACCACTATAAGTTTTGGCAAAGAAACAAACAACTGGACTCAAAAGCAGACAATATTCAAAACCCGAAGTAATGCAAGTTTGGCTTATGTGTATGGGAATATATGGAAAGGATATGGAACTTTTTGGTTTGATGATGTGGAGCTAAAGGAAGAGGGAACCGATCAGAATATGATTTCCAATAGTGGATTTGAAAATGGTATTAATCGTATTATTAATTTAAGAATATAAATAAATATAATGTTTTTTCGTCAATTTAGAGGAAAATGCCATCTAAAAACGATAGCAACGAACACAAAACTAACTCAAAACGAACTCCAACAGCGTGAGTTTGTATCAGTTCGTGGGAGTTCGCTGCTAATCATTCTGCGCCACACATTTATTAAAATATGTTTATAAAAATATCCGGAGCACGATATGAACCCCACGCAACCACCAGACACAAAAGAACCGATGCCATCAAAAAACAATAGAATCCATAAGCACCTGGAAACACAAAGATTTTCCATCCGCTACGTTCAGTGTCAATAAACCATCATGAACCAAAGAACACCCCCTTTTAATACATTTCAGAACTTAATAACTCCCGACTCAAATGCTCCCAAAACTCCGCTCCCTCTACACCGACCCCTCTCTACCGCAACTCCCTCGTCCTCATGCTAAACTCAGCTATCGGCGCATTTTTCGGCCTCCTTTTCTGGATAGTAGCCGCAAGAACGATGCCAGCAAAGGAAATCGGTCTTGCAACCGCAGCGATCTCAGCCGCCGCGCTGATCGTGGGGCTATCGAAGTTAGGACTTGATGCAGGACTTGTAAGATATCTTCCTGAGTCGAAAAATAAGAACGGGCTGTATAGCACGATTTTAATGGTGACGTTGGTTCTTGCCCTTGTCCTTACTGCAGTGTTCATGCTTTGGATCAATATATTCTCTCCTGCCCTTTCATTCATTCGTCAAGGATGGTTTCTGCCTGTGTTTTTTGCATATATCGGTGTGACCCCCATCTATTCGGTCCAGAACCTGCCATTCATATCGATCAGGCGCGCGGATTTAAGTTTGATCCAGAACCTGCTGCTGGGGGCGAGGATAACGATCCTGATTTAGATCGCAGGGTGGGAGCGTGTTCGGGGCATTTAATCGCTGGGGGATAACAATGAGAAGAGCAGGGCTAATATAGGGGCATTCGAGTCTTGTTAGAGACAATTATAAATAAGATAATATTCGATGATAGTAGAGCAGGTGAGTTTTAATTGTCTTCGCTTAGAGGAATCAAAGGAAAAGATGCAAAATGGACAAATTATCACCATACCAATCTCAAAAGATCTTAAAATTGGTTTACTTAAAGCAGCAATTAAAAAAGCAGGATTGACTGATGAAGAATTTATTAAATTGTTATAGGAGGTAATGAAATAATGGAATACACAGTATTAGTTTATAAGGCTGAAGAAGGAGGTTTTTGGGCCGAGGTACCATCTTTACCTGGGTGTTTTTCACAAGGTGAAACGGTTGAAGAAACAATGATTAATATCAAAGAAGCTGTAGAAGTACATATTTTGGCTTTGAAAGAAGAGGAAAAGAAGATACCTAAAGAAGAAGATTTCTTCATTGCAAGAATAAATATCGCAGAATCTGCAATTGCTTAGGGTTTATATAAAATGAAAATCCTCTCCATCGTCGGCGCCCGTCCCCGGTTCATCAAATGCGCCCCGCTCTGTGCTCATGGTGCCAAATGTGGTTGAATATCCGCTTTTAATTGAATATTTATAATTATTATATTATTAAAACCCTGGCGCACGATATGAACCACATGCAACCATTATGCAAATAAATCCCGCTCATCACTATATTTATCTACCTCCAGCATAAAATAGCAACCTGTGCTCTTCGAACATCTCATCTACTCAACAACCATCGCAATCATAACCGGAATGCTCTGGTTTAAGCGCACAGGGAGAGACCCATCCTGGATCATAATAGCCAGCGCCTTTGTCCCTGATTTTGACATAGTCGCCGGGGAACTTTTAAAGAAATTAGACCTGAACATCCTGACAACTCCCATCAGGCACGGGGATTTCCACGACATAGCCTTCCTGCTGCTGTTCGCCACCGCGGCGGCGCTGGTGCTGAGGCTGGCGGGCATGAGGTTCGGGGATTCGTTCCTATTCGCTGGATTTTTAGGGAGGGGGCGCAGGTTTTTAGGGAAGAGCTGATCGCGAACCAGGCAAGTATATCTTGCTGGCCGATAACAAAACAAAGGCGGGGGATGGGATAGATTAAATCGATGAGAGGATTAGCTCTCAAGTTCAAATGAAAGACAAAAGTTATTATTATCTGCAATTAATTCAGTATTAATAATTGGAGACAAAACTATGGTAGCTTATGCATCAAACTATAAAACCAGAGCAATTGAAAAATTAAATTTATTATCTCCCGATAGATTAAAAGTAGTTCTTGATTTTATAGAATATATCGAACAAAAAGAAGAAATGGATGCAACTCTGGAAATTCTTGCTGATGAAAATTCTTTGCACAATATAAAAGAAGCGGATGAAGCATGGGAATCTGGAAGGATGAATGAATTTGCACCATGGAATAAAGTGAAAAGACATGTATGAAATTCTGCTTCACGATCGAGTTATTAAGTTTTATAACAAACTCGATAATAAAAGTGTAGGTAGAATAAACAGAGCTATTGAGGAACTACAGAAAAATCCTGCTTTAGGCAAAGATATCAAAATGTTAAAAGGGGATTTGAAAGGCAAATTTCGTCTACGCGTAGGTAAATATAGGATTGTTTATAGAATTGAAACTAATAAAAATATAGTAATTATCGAAGATATTGGAATTCGTGGAAGAATATATTAAAATCGTACGAAATCTATTTTTGCTTTCGAATAAACAAGAATGCTCTGTAAGCACGGTGGTTGATATTTCATCCTTCTCCAAATATTTATATTAATTTAAATATTAAATTCGAAGGCGCACGATATGCCCCCATGCAACCATCATGCAAATAAATCCTGATCAACACTATATCGGACATTCCGTACCCCTCATTTATTACACAAAGTATTTTTCTACATAGCGATTAATTAATGAGCCTCTCTAAACTATTGTAAATATATAGAGGCAATAATTAAAATGAATATTTCAGCATATA
>JBAQLI010000093.1:0-4966 GCA_049301735.1 Candidatus Methanoperedens sp. | reverse complement strand
ACTCTGTCCCTATTTGGTTCAGTAAATCAATATTATCATATGAAAAATATCCAGCATCAGCTAACAATATTGTCGGTCTGTAACCCATTGTTGCCCAGAGGAGTTGAATCATTGGATCGACTTGATTTACATCATTTGTATCAGTAACAAGATCAGCTGCAACAATCACTTGTTCCTTATCATCAACAGCAATCTGCCCGTTATAAGAAGGTTTCATGGAACCATCTTTATGCTTCATAATTTTTGCATCATTATCGGTGACGTTTATTTTTTCGAGTTTTTCTTCTTCGAGCTTCTTTTTTGCAGCCCTGATTTTTTCCAGCCTTTTTGTTTTATCTACTAATTCTTTTGGCATCTGATATGGTGTAGAATCACCATACATCTCATCTTCTGCTTTGTCGATTTCGATACTTTCTTTAAGAATTTTGTCAATTTCTTTCTCAAGTGCATCGGCATTTTTGCTTTGCTTTACAGATGCATTTGCTTTAACTTTGGTACCGTCAAGTGATATTTTCCCAACACCAAGCATACCCATTTCTTTGCATACTGTTACTACCTGGGAAAAAACATCCTTAATTGAATCAAGATGGGTCGAACGAAAACGGCAGATTGTTCGAAAATCAGGGTGCTGCATCGCTGCAAGATACATAAAAGCAGTATCAGTATGGGTCATTTTGTTGATTTCTCTTGAACTGCGGATGTTTATCATGTAACCATATAATAGGATTTTTATTAGTAATTGTGGATGGTAGGCAGGACAACCATCTTTTGAGTATTTGGCTTCTAAAGTCGTGATATCAATTGCATCTATTATGTCATTCAAAATCCTGCCTATATGGTCTTCCGCTATGAAATCTTCTAGGCTTATGGGAAGCAGGAATTGCTGCTTTTGGTCATATTTTTTAAACATAATTGCACCTATATTATTTATTAGTTATAAATATACTTACTATGTAATAGTTAATTTGAAAGTATATAAAACTGTCGATACATAGTGTAAATTATGATAAATATTGAAGAAATTGCTGAATATTTCAATGAAATATTCAGATTATATGGTCAGAAAATAATGGTGGAAAATGCAGAACTTATTGATTTTTTTAAAAGAGGAAGTTTTGGGACAGCCTGAATAATTGAATTTATTCCTAAATGGCTAAAAAACTTCAATTTAGCATTTAATAGTTTGCCTTTCTTTGCAATCCACAACGGAAATGTGCCGCTAGTTCAATCTTTTATAGAATATTACTTCCTCGGAATCAGCTATTTGGTAACGTTTTATTTGATGTCTGTTGGTGTGGCAATTTTAATAGTAAAAATTATTCGCTATTGTTTGGATCCTAAAAAAGAGATATTTCCTAAATATCAGAGATTCATTGTTTTAGATAAATATAGACTAACTAGATTATTAGGTTTTGGAATTCCTTCAATTTTGGTTTTCAGTTCAGTCATTATTTTAGCCCTCGGCTTAATGTTCGATTTACTGACTAAAATCAAGAATATATCGCCGAATTTCTGGTCAATAATAGATATATTATCAGGTATATTTGGAGGAATAGCTTCAATAATACTAATATATTTTTCAATTATTATTATATATTCTAATCTTAAGTTATTTTATCCTATAATTCTTGAATCCAAAGAAAGATTTCAAATTTATGTAAAACAATTCCAAAAAGAAAGAGAAATTGAGCAAAAACAAAATATTAAATGGTTCGGTTGGTTTGAAAGGCATTATCTAGGGGTTATGATTTTTTTATTGATATGGATGACTCTTATATCATTGACTAGAGTAAAAGAGGGAGAAATAAGTTTAATGCAATTTGGATTAATGTGGTTTTTGCCATTGATAATTATTCTAATTATACCAAAAAAATGGTTACATATAATTAAAATAAAAACAAGAGAATACTTTAAAAAATAATTAACAGTATTTAATTTTTTTGAATCTCAAGTACTATGTACTAGAGACTGTCGGAAAAGTGCCAAAATTAGAACACTCTAAAATATTGCTGAAAATAACCGATATGCATCGACACATCGATTTTAGACTGTTATTTCTAAAATCCTAAAAACAGGACTTTTTCGACAGTCTCTACTATGTACTATGTACTATGTTCATTGTGAAAAGAGGCTTATCTGACATCTAGTTAAGTTGCTCTATTTTCGAGATCATAAAACCTCAATCTCCCAACCGATTCATCTCACACCTCACCCCCTTCTCCCCACACCTTCCTATAATCTTCTCAAAAACCCCTTTATAATAATCCTCACCCTTCAAAAAAATCCTTTCATAATCAGCAAGCAGCTCAGGCTTAAATCCCGCAATAAACTCCCGAACCTTCTCCCACACCCCTTCCTTCAGCCTCAATTTATCAACAAGCACATATTTCGGCTTCACCTGGGCGATGGCATCAACCAGCGCCTCAACATCAGTAATATAAGGCATCACTGGCCCCAAAAAAACCCATGTATTGATCCCATTTTTCGAAAGTTCCTCCAGCGTGCGCAGCCTTTCCTCAACAGTCGATGCGCCGGGTTCCATTTTTGCCCTCGCGCTGTCGTCAAGCGTCGTTAGGGTTATGCCTACTTCGATATTTGTGAACTTCTTAAGTAAATCCATATCTCTCAACACGAGAGAAGACTTGGTCTGTATGCAAACCGGGAAATCATGCATTAACAATAGCTCAAGGCATCGGCGCGTTATTTCATATTTCTTCTCAGCCGGCTGATAAGGATCAGTAACCGTTCCAAGCCCCACAACACCTTTTTTCTTTACCCTGAGTTCTTTTGAAAGTATCCGTGGCAGATTCACTTTTACCTCCACAAGCTCGCCCCATTTCCCTTTATCCCAGTGAATGACCGATGGCGCGTAGCAATAGACACAGGCATGTTCACAGCCCCTGTAGGGATTAAGAGCATAGTCAAGTCCGGGAAGTTTTGAAGGTGAGAGAGCAGTTTTTACTTTTACTTCTTTTATCATTTGATGACCTTAGCATTTATGTAAAGAAATCCTCAAGTCCTCTCTGGTATAATGTATTTTTCAAAATCGTGCTTTCCTTGATCCACCGGGCTTTCGGGATAACAAGCCTTGTAGAGATGTATGAAAAAGCATCATCAAGGGATGAGAATTTTTTAGGCGGCGCCGCAAGAGCAGCTCTCACGTTCTCCCTTACATTCCACACGCCCACTGGCATAATATAACCGGGATGGGCTTCCCTCAAGATCACAACACGCGCCTGCCGCCTTTCCTTGACAAGATATTCATTCACCGCAAGCCGCGCAGCATAATAGCAGCCCCCGATCTCAGCATACGTTGTCCGCCCTTCATAACCCTCTGAGGATGACATTATCGCTACATCTTTCCCGAACGGGTTCCATACTGTATTTGGATACCATGCCTCAATAAGTTCATAGCTCCAGGCGCGGGGTATCATCATTACGGCGAACCTGTTATCAAGCTGCCACGACTCAAAAACAAGATATTCATTAATAAGGGGAAAATCCTTCATTTTCTCCATAAGATTCGCGCCGATCATGCTGTCAACTGCGGTTATGCTCCATCGGGTAGGGACAAAACGGCGCGCTTTTCCTTCCCCGAATGCACCCACAGAGAACGCTTTCTGAATGCTTGATATGATCGTATCTTTTTTATAAAGCTCGAGGACTGCATCCTTTGCTTTGAGGTCAGTATCATTGAATGCTTTTTCCATCCTCTGGTCGAATTTTGTGTTCCCTACATCGATCTTTTTAAGCGGAGCCGTAGGGCCAAAAGGCTGCACTTCATCATCAAGTACAAGCCTTGCATGTGGTTTTTTCAAGAATTCAGCCTCTACATCAATAGGAGATGCACAAAGAGCCATCTCGCGGGTAGCTTCTACGATGCGGCTACTGTCAAGGTCTCTTATATGAACAAGATGTTTTCCCCGAACAAGCTGTGAGCGAAAATCCACTATCTCATCGATACTTTTCCCGATCCACATTTCAGGCGTATCAAGTAGAGTCGTATCGCCGTGTGTTGGCGGAATGAGAGGCCCTACTGAAACGTAAGGGTAGCCGATCCTGCCTATAAACACGCCCGGCGGGGAAGACCCATCGATATTCAGGCTATCTGTCAGGGATTTGACTTTCACGTTAGAATAGAATTTGACAAGGACAGGACACCTCTGCTTGCCGCATAGTAATTTTGAACCACGGCAGAGGATGCATAGAGCATCGCTTTTTCCGCTGAATAGCGAATCCGGGCTTTCCATGTATCAGTTGATGATACAAAGGGATATAAAATAAATGCAAGCTATTTGAAAGTGATTGCCCTTACAGTGTTGGTCGTCTTCAATAAATGAAGCTCTCCACTCCGAAAAATAATCCATGGCGAATGCTCTAAGATTGATTAGTCCTGAATTTTTTCCCGTCCCTCTTACAAATAATTTGAGCTACATCCCTTCCGCTTGTCAAAACACCAGGCAGTCCGCCATTATCAGCCCACTGACCACACATGTAAAAATTCCTGAGACCTTTTATCTCTTTCTTAGGTTTTTTCCTGAACGCTTCGGGATTTTGCCATCCCATAATACTGCCTTTCCAGTTGTTGGTGTATCTTACATATGTTGCAGGAGTTGCAACATCACAGACTTCGATATTTGATTCCATATTGCCGAAACGCTTCTCCAGACACTGGATAACCTCTCTGGCAATACGTTCCTTTTCCTGATTGTATCAGAGAATAAAGTCAGCCTTTTGCCATTTTTATCATTTTCTGATTTAGCCCATATACCCAGCGGGAAAGACCTGTTACAGCCCAAGTTTCCCACCCAAAAATTGAAAGCAATAGCAGGCACCCCTGTGCCTTCCAGAATTTAGCTGATTTTTGGTCGTAACAACTTTACTTTAATAACTTATTCCAATTGACTTCAGATAATTTCTCTCCACTATACCTTCACACTGAAACAACTCCAGAATCATTTTTTGT
>JBAQLI010000092.1:0-10361 GCA_049301735.1 Candidatus Methanoperedens sp. | reverse complement strand
TTTTTCCATTTATCGCTAAAATCAAGCCATTTTAGCGATTACATATAAAAGATTAATATCAGATTATATAAAAAACCGCTATGCTGAAAAATATTTAAATTATCCATGTCATGTGCGGAATGTGGGTATTAACATAATTATCAACTATTTATGTCTCTGTTCAAAATAAAAAATTCAAATGTCTCAAAACTTGAGATTGTGCAATTAGATAAAGAAAGAGATATTCAAAAGCTTTTTGAAGATAACCTCAATACTATTCTAAATATTGATTTTTTAGCAACAGAATATAGCACCAGTTTTGGTGGTAGAATAGACACTCTTGGACTAGATAAAAGTTTTTCTCCTGTAATTATTGAGTATAAAAGAAATCAAAATGAAAATGTAATCAATCAAGGATTATCCTATCTTAAATGGCTACTTGACCATAAAGCAGATTTTGAAGTTCTTTGTAGAAATAAAAATTTTAAAATTGATATTGATTGGACATCTCCTAGAGTTATTTGCGTTGCTGAAAGTTATAATAAATTTGATTTAGATACCGCTGAAATATTACCTATAAAAATTGAATTATATAAATATAGAATTTATGATGGAAATATTTTGTATGTTGAATCTGAATCTCAAAAGCCAGTAAAGATTAGCACAACTAAAATATTTGATAAAGGTAAAAAAGAGAAAGAAATTACAAAACTACAAAAAGAGTATAATATTGAAACCCATTTACAAATAGCCTCAAAAGAAACAAAAGAACTCTTTTTGCATTTGAAAGAAATGATAAGCGGGCTTGACGAAGCTATAACAGAAGAAGCAAAAGCAAAGTATATTGCCTATAAACTAACTACTAATTTTGTGGATTTAGTGATTCAAAAAAAATCAATAAAAGCATTTTTGAATATCCCAAGCGAAAAACTAAAAGATCCTTATAAAATCGCAAGGGATTTAACCAAGCCAAAACCTGTGGGACATTGGGGAAATGGAGATTATGAGGTTATTGTTCATAATAAAGGGGAATTGTCTAAATTATTTGAATTGATAAAACAATCATATAATTACAATAGGTAAGTTCGATTCAAAACGGTTTTGAAAGATACTCCAATTTCACAGTAATATTGGCAAACGCACATAAGCCCTTATGATTCTACCTTTTGAATATGCGATTCGTTCAGGGATATGGGCAATACTACAGTAAGGTTCTTTTTAAGTAGGACAACATATAATAATAGTGCTACAGAAATGACAAAAGAGAAAATTGAGGTAATAATTGTTCCATCCTTCCAAAAAGAGATTGAGAGGATAAAGGAAAAGAAGCAATTGGAACTTATCTACAAATCAATAGAAAAGATAGAGAGGATGGGCAAAAATGCCATCAAACTGCTTCAAGTCAGAGACAAGTATATCCTCGGTGAAATAAAGTTCATGAATCCCCCGTACAGGCTTTATGTTATTATTAACCAGGAAGATGAGAAGTTTTACATTGTGAAGTGGGAACATAAAGAAAAACAGCAAAAAGTAATAAACCAACTTACGAAGAAGCTGGAATATGCATTTGAAGGAGGAATAAAAAATATAATGGAATTATTTAGCCATTGAATTAATCTTAGACATTAACTGTTGCTTAAAGTCTTCAGTTTTTATGGGTGCAACACTACCTTTTTCTATGGCAAGGACTTCTGGCATATATCTCGCAAGCAGAAATTCATAATAGATTCTATCTGCCACCTCACTGGCTATGCTTTTTGAGATGTTTTTTATGTTTTTTTCATCAATCCTGAAACTATAATCTTGTTGTTGCATTTGCATATTTATCTTACTTTAATAGTTGGTTGTTACTTTACTTAAAAGTACCTATTGACCTCTCCCTAGAAGATCTCGGCAGGATCTATACAATACTACAATTTTATTGTTGCGTTGCGTTAGATCTTCCAGAACTGCATCTAATCCTAAATTATACAACATTTTTTATTTCCATAACTCAAACCATTTTTTACCCTTTTCTTTTCGCTCTTCCTGGGAGGGCGTGAGCAGCCTATTATTAACTTTATTCAATTTTTTTTATTTCTTGACAGTCGTTTCCCCAAGGACTCTCTTCATCAAAGATGCATCCCCGAATACATCCTCACGCTTGCCTTTTTTGTTAAAATAAATAGCTACAAGCACAATTGTAAGTCCGATTGTTTCAAAACCCGGATTTCCTGCCGTGAAAATCATCCCGATCCATGCAAGCCCCCCTGTTATCATCCCGCGAAGCGCCCCTTTCCTGTACGATTCAAACTTCGTGCGCCGATATATCCTGATATCACGCAGTGTAAGGAAAATTATGGAAATAAATCCGAATGCTGCAATATATACTGAAATCGATGTCATATCATGCTGGCCACTTTTTCGGGTTTTATTCTTTTTAAATATTCTTTTATCATGGCAGGGAAGGATTTTGCTTCAACGAAACGAAGTCCGAGCTGTTCAGCCCATTTTTGTATACCCATGTCGCTTGCCACTACAGCCGCATCAAGCTCTTTGGCAAGAAGCAAAACATCAATATCAGGGGCGCTGTCAAGGATCCCGTAACGCAATGCATTCCGGTATTTGTCCCTGAAGGAATTTATTATACTACCGATCACATTTCGCTCTATATCAGGCTCTATTTCGCTTTTTGTTTTTGCTTTGGTGGTTCTAAAAAGGCACTCTGTTGCAGATTCCCAGATAGCATCCTCTGCTACGTTCATTCCCTTATTGATGCGCCCGCGCATGAAATCCACATAATCATAGAAGATCTTGGAGGGGATTTTCACTTCATACCTGTCAGGGGTTTTCTTAACAAGCCATGTATCGATCTTGGCAAGGGTATCCTCGCCGCACCCGTTATTCTTCGCAAATTCCCTCATTTCCGTATATACGGAAGGATAAGGGATATAGCAGCTGATGCCAAGATGGAGGCGCGCCTCCGCAATGATACCCAGTATCCCGCCCATTGCTGTATCTAAATTCCCACCCTCAAGCTCACGTGTCTGCGTATCTGTCAGGGCGCTTGTATCAAGAACGAATCTTTGTCTGATCATATTTAATTAATATAACATTGTATCTGGATTTGTTGCTATTTTAATAATATCATTCTCACGTAAATATAAAAAGCTTTAGCTTGTTCACTATTGGAGGAGAATAATATGATCATTCTCATTAATCGTATGATTATACTTATTAGTGTTATAATCATAATAATTATTTATATTAAGACAGTGATAAATTATATATAATACAAGACACACTTCAATTATTGAGGATATTATGAAAATTAGTGAATTAATACAGGAATTCATTCCGTGTGAAATATGTGGGAATAATGATAAGAAAAATTTCTATTTCCATGTTTTAGTGGATAAGGGTTCCCAACCATACGTAAAATGTTGTGAATGCGAAGAGGAATACTACTCTGAAAGTGCAAGAAATGTGCTTACAAAGTTAGAAGAATCAAGGAAAGGAAGAACGGCATCAAGAATAGCATTCAAAAAAACATTAGAAATGGATTTCAGGAACCAGGAATCATTACATCCACTTGTAAAGGTACTGGCGCAGATGTAGTCTCTGGTATGCCAAAAGTTGATTTCCGGGAAGGATTTGCAATAGCTTTATATTAATTACAATTAATATAATCCCACCATGAGGGAATCAAAAGTATCGAGAAGAACAAATGAGACCGATATAGAACTAAAGATCAGCCTGGACGGATCAGGAAATACCGACATCAATACAGGTATTGCATTCTTTGATCACATGCTTAATTCTTTTTCAAAGCATGGCTCTTTTGATCTCATAATAAAAGCACGCGGCGACCTTACAGTTGATGACCATCACACTATTGAAGATGTGGGCATTACACTTGGAAGCGCCATTGCAAAAGCCCTTGGAGATAAAAAGGGTATTGAGCGATTCGCAGATGCGCGCGTTCCCATGGATGAGGCTCTTGCAACAGCAGCAGTCGATATCAGCGGACGGAGCTTTCTTGTGTTCAATGGGAAATTCACAGATGCGAAAATCGGAGGATTTAGCTCCCAGAATACGCGCCATTTTTTCGAATCATTGACAAATAATGCCGGGATCAACGTACACCTTGATGTTAAAGGAGAGAATGACCATCACAAAACTGAAGCGCTCTTTAAAGCATTCGGAATTGCTTTAAAAAGAGCCGTAAAAATAACCGGGTCAGGCATCCCGAGCACAAAAGGCATACTATAGGTATACTATAATAAAATATTATTCAGAAGGCTTCCGGCAATAAAAGCAAGTAAAGCAAAGAACATGGCGACTTTAAAATATTTTGAAGACTCTCTGGGATTTTTTTTCAGTATCATGAAAATGGCATAAAGAAAGATCACATCAGCGATCCCCACGACAAATAGATAATATTCATTGAATAACTTCATCAAATAGGGCAAAGGACTGAGTATGACAGCAAGGAGCCCGAATATGCACGCTGCATAAGCGGCTGGTCTTTCACCGATCATTATGGGAAGCGTTGATGCGCCGTCTTTCCTGTCCCCGTCTATATCTTCGATGGTCTTTACTATCTCGCGTGCAAATGTGGCAAGCATCGACAGGAAAAAAAGTATCAAAGTCACCTGGATTCCTTTTCCGCCATAAGCTGCGCCCCCGAACAGGAATGTGGAGCCTGTCAGATAACTGACGCTGAAATTCCCGACAAAAACTTTTCTTTTAAGGTAAGACGCGTAAAAATACAGAAGAAATGAGTTGAATGCTGCAATGAAAAAAGGAATATGGTCGGAACCGATAAAATATGAAATTATGATACCTGCGGCAAATAATACAATTGAAAACCGGAAAGCTGAATTTTTAGTAATCCTTCCCGAAGGGATAGGACGGTCCGGGCGGTTGATAGCATCGATACCAGCATCGAAATAATCATTAATGGCATTCCCTGCGCCTGTGATAACAAAAACCGTAATGAAAATAAGCCCTATCCATAAAAGTTCTCCGGGAGCCGCGCTGTAAGCGATGGCTGCACCAATAACCGCTGCAAGTCCTGCCATAGCGCAGTTCCTGTATCGCATTAGCTCAAGATATACCATTAATCACCGCGCCCCACTTCCAGCATCCTGTCGAGCGACTTTTTTGCTTTTATCCTGATATCTTCAGGAATTTTTATTATATGCTCATTATTTTCAAGAGCCCTGATTATACTTCCAAGCGTATTCATTTTCATGTTGGGGCATACTGCATATTTACTTCCGGGGATAAAGATCTTATCGGGATTTTCCTTTCGCAGCCTGTGTAAAAGCCCAAGTTCCGTGCCTATGATGAATTCCCTGGAATCAGATTGTTTTGCATATTTTAGCATTCCTGCGGTACTGAGGACCTGGTCTGCAAGTGACACCACCTCAGGTCTGCATTCGGGATGAACGAGAATTTGCGCATCGGGATGCTCTTCTTTTTCAAGAAGAATATCACCCGGCAGTATCAGGTGATGAGTGGGGCAATAGCCATTCCACGGAATTATTTTTTTAGTAGTATGGGCCGAAACAAAAAGGGCAAGATTCCTGTCCGGAACAAAGATTATTTCATTCTCAGGGAGTGCATTTACCACTTTTACCGCGTTTGCTGATGTGCAGCAGATATCACTTTCTGCTTTAACAGAAGCGGGAGTATTAACATAACAGACAACAGCAGCATCAGGATATTTCTTTTTTTCAAGCTTTAAGGATGCTGGTGTTATCATAGCCGCCATGGGGCACTGGGCACTTGTTTCAGGCATAAGGACAGTCTTTTCGGGATTCAATATGGCAGCACTTTCGGCCATGAAATCAACACCGCAAAAGACAATTGTTTCTGCGCCGCTATCAACTGCTTTCTGGCTCAGGCCGAATGAATCCCCCACAAAATCCGCAATATCCTGCACTTCGCCGCGCTGGTAATTATGGGCAAGGATTATTGCATTTCTTTCTTTTTTTAACTGTTTTATACGTTTGACTTCATCCATATTTCAGGGTCAAACATTATCCTATTGCTTAAATTGTTTTCTAACGGAAATACTTTAAAGGAATGGACTTCGAATATTCCCTTCCAGAGGACAAGGACATTTACTTTATATAACATGTAAATTACATATATGGATCGCTACATAATAAAACTAAGGAGGAAATGAAAAATATGCAAATAGACCCTATTTGTGGTATGCAGGTAGATGAAAATACAGCAAAGTTCAAATCAGAATATAAAGGAAAAACCTATTATTTCTGTTCCCCCGGATGTAAGAAAACATTTGATTCCGAGCCTGAAAAATATATCAAAAGCGGACCCGTCGGCATGGGTGAGAAGAAACCCTGGTGGAAATTCTGGTAAATCTGGCAAATCAAAGTCAAGTCTCAATATAGGAAAATCTTATATTCCATAAAATGTAGTCGGGAAATAAGGGGATAGCAACTTAATAATCAGCTTATCAACACCAAAGAGCAGCATTATTCCAATAACTATCAGCACAAGACCGGACAGTTTCTTAAGAAGCTCCCCGTTCCTTGAAAACCATTTATACCTGTTCGTGACCTTCTTGATCAAAAAGTACAAGACCCATACTTATTATGAACAGGATCGCAATGTTGCGTAAATAATCAGTATATCCTGCAAATGTAGCGCCAAATGCTGAAACCAGAACACCCATAGTAGTAAAGCTGATTGTCAGTCCCGAAACGATGGCAAGGGGCCTGAGCCTGTGTCCTCCTGAACCTGAAAATATCACAGGAACAAGCGGGTGGTCGCCATTCGAATTAACCCGAATCAAACCAGTTAAAAAGAAAAAAGCATTGAATAGATGTCAACTAGAATTAAAATAAAAAAAATAATTGGAATTACTCGTTCTATTCAATCCATGAATCCATTTTCGGATCTATCGTCCAGTCGATAGCTTTGAAAAATGCCTCGATATAATCTGCTTTCTTCAATCCGTAGTCAATCATATAGGCATGTTCGAAGACATCCATGACTATGAGCGGCTTTGCCCCGCTAAGGTGTCCAGCATCATGTTCGTTTATCCATGTATTGAATAACCGCCCTTCTGTCCCATCATAATATAAGATCACCCATCCTATTCCCCGCATGGCACCGGTTGCCTTGAAATCCTTCTCCCAGTTCTCATATGAACCGAAATCCGCTACAATTTTCTTATATAAATTTGTATTTTTATCGATTGCTTTTCCACCTTTAATCATGTTATCGAAATAATATTCATGCAATCTCATTCCGTTAAATTCCCAACCGAACCTGCGCTTTAACTCAGCGTATTCCGGTGTTGTGGTCTTTCCTTCTTTAGCCATTGCACTTAATGCATCGGCAACTTTGTTTGTATTTGTCACATAGCCCTGGTACAATGTAAAATGGTTTTTCAACAACTGATCGCTGAAACCTTTCGTGCCTAGCAGGCTTTCAAAATTTTTTGCTTCGTATGCCATATTTTAAACACCCCGTTCTAATCATATATCCGAACCTTCTTATACTTTATTATCCGTCTACTGGCGCTTTCTATTCAATATATTCCAGTGTTTTCGGAAAACGTCTTTCAGCCACAATAGTTGTTTTATATATGATCTCTGCCGTCTTTGGAATTGCAACCATAGCAGCAGGTATAGGACAATATGTTTCTTATCTGGGTTATTCAGATATACTCCGGGTCGAGATAGGAGTGATCATTTTTTTCGCAACGGTGAATATCATTGGCGCCAGGCCATCAAGTAATATCGAGATGATTCTCACGCTTCTGAAATGGCGTTTATCGGTATAATTGCGATAATGATCAGCCCTATTGCGGGCGCATCACTTCTGCTTTTTAGCAATCATTTTGAGCAGCTGGCTACCATTTCTGTTATCACCACTCTTTTACCTTATTTATTCATCTGTGCTTCTGCTTTAAAGATGTTTGACAGTCTTAAGATCAGGATAATTTCAACTGTGGGGTTGTTGTCCACAATGGTAATTCTTGTAGCATCCTTTTTATATCATTAGATACCCAGTAGATTACCGTATTCCTTTGATGCTTTAGGAGGAATAGATATAATGCCGGACATGGAAATCTTATTTGATATCAGCGGGATGTTATTTCTTCTAGTAGTTTTGACCCTGCTTGTTAAGCCTTTTGGGACATATATAACAAACGTATATCAGGGCAACCGTACTTTCTTAAGTCCCATCCTGATACCTCTTGAGAATCTTATCTACAAAGCAGCGGATATAAAACACGATGAAGAGATGGACTGGAAAGATTATGCGAAGGCTCTCTTGTTATTTAACGGCCTGGGATTAATAGTTCTGTTCTTGGTACTTATGCTCCAGGGAATACTTCCCCTCAATCCTCAGGGGTTCACAGGATTTGACCTCCCTCTTGCATTAAATACAGCCGTAAGCTTTGTTACAAATACCAACTGGCAGGCATACAGTGGTGAATCGACAGCAAGTTACCTCACCCAGATGTCAGGGCTGGCAGTACAGAACTTTCTCTCTGCTGCTACGGGTATGTGTATAGCGATAGCATTAATTCGCGGCTTTACCAGGCATACTTCCCAGACCATTGGAAATTTCTGGCAGGATATGACTAAAAGCGTGTTATACATTCTCCTGCCAATTTCTATCATAGCAGCCCTGCTGTTGGTCTCCCAAGGCGTTATCCAGAATTTTGATTCTTATACAAACAGTTCGTTACTCCAATCCCTTCAACCACCTGACGGACAAAGCATTGGCAATCAGATGCTCCCCATGGGACCGGTCGCATCCCAGGAAGCAATAAAAGAGTTCGGGACGAACGGCGGTGGTTTTTTCAATGCCAACTCAGCGCATCCTTTTGAAAATCCAACTCCATTAACCAATTTTCTGGAAATACTTCTTATCCTTCTTATCCCTTTTTCTCTCACTTACACATTCGGGCGCTTCGCAGGTAATACAAGGCAGGGGTGGGCTTTATTTGCAGCGATGATGATGCTGTTCATACTATTCCTTGGAGTGATGTACTGGTCTGAGTATAGTGGCAACCCGTTTGTACAGAAGCTGGGAGTAAACGGCTCTTATATAGAAGGCAAGGAGGTCAGGTTCGGGATCGGCGGCTCGGTTCTCTTTGCAGTCAGCACAACAGCTACCTCCTCCGGCGCTGTAAACACAATGCATGACTCATTAACGCCTCTTGGTGGAATGGTCACGATGCTGCTTATACTGTTAGGTGAAGATATTCCGGGCGGTGTGGGGTCAGGGCTCTACACTATCCTTTCCTTTGCGATTATAGCGGTTTTCATTGCAGGTCTTATGATAGGCAGAACGCCGGAATATCTTGGCAAAAAAATAGAGGTCTTTGAGATGCGAATGTCGGTGTTGATCGTCCTCACTTCGGGCATTCTGGTGCTCATTTTTGTTGCTGTTGCACTCGTGACATATGTTGGAATTTCCTCTATTTTGAACCCCGGCCCTCACGGTTTAAGTGAAATACTCTATGCTTTTGCCTCTGCATCCAATAACAATGGCAGCGCATTTGCCGGACTTAATGCCAATACTCTTTTTTATAATCTGTTGACAGCCCTTGCAATGCTTGTCGGCAGATTTGTTCCTGCTGTAGCAGCGCTTGCCATGGCAGGGTCACTTGCGAAGAAAAAATATATACCTCCGGGCATCGGTACGCTCCCAACGCATCAGATTACATTCGTTTTATGGCTTGCTTTTGTTATTCTGATTGTGGGAGCTCTGACGTTCTTTCCTGCCCTGTCGCTGGGACCGATTGTCGAACATATGATCATGCATGCAGGTCAATAATATGACTGAGACAAAAAATATAACAATCTTTGAACCCGGACTCCTACGCCAGGCACTGTGGGATTCATTAAGAAAGCTAAATCCCCTCAGCATCTGGCGAAACCCTGTCATGCTACTCGTGGAAATCGGAAGCATTATTACAACCGTAAGCTTTCTCGCAGGCTTATTTTTTAAATCAGGTGAACCTTCCTGGTTCACCGCAAGTGTATCCCTATGGCTCTGGCTCACAGTGATTTTCTCAAACTTTGCAGAGTCGCTAGCAGAAGGCCGGGGAAAGGCACGAGCAGAGTCACTTCGTAAAACGCGCACGGAAGTGATGGCAAAAAAGCTGAAAGACCCAAAATCAAAGGAAGAATACGAGCTTATCCCTTCCGGAAATCTCCATAAAGGGGATTATATCCTCGTGAATTCAGGGGATATAATTCCCGGCGATGGTGAAGTGGTTGAAGGGGCAGCCCTCGTGAACGAATCCTCTGTCACAGGTGAATCAGCTCCTGTAGTGAGGGAATCAGGCGGAGACAGAAGCGCTGTAACAGGCGGGACTAAAGTCATTTCCAACCAGATCATCG
>JBAQLI010000091.1:0-7408 GCA_049301735.1 Candidatus Methanoperedens sp. | reverse complement strand
AAGGGGCTATCCTTATCGCTTGTGACCATAACATTACGGCTTATTTTAACAACAAAGCATGGTGCAATCTATTCGTAAAGGTACAAAACAATGATGGAATGGGAGGGATTAATTAATGGATGGGCTCGTCTGTCACTAATCACCTAATAATCCTCCATAGGCATTTCTTTCCACTCCCGCTTTGTTGGGGCTGAATTCTTCCTGATTTCAAGAATCAGGGACTCCTCCCGAATCCTGGAACTATTCTTGTTTATCCATTTATCAAGTTCCCCGCTTTTTAACATGGTGCGCAATGCGAACTTTATGCTCCCGCCTTCATTCTTATTCGTAATATTTGTTGCCCCGTGAATTAATCTCACATGCCTGAACCCATGCTCATAAGCCTCTTTGATCTTTTCGCGGGCTGCCATGATAGCAGTTCTTGTTGAATAACTATGCAGGTCAACCTCAACACATCTTTTGAAGATATCTACTTCGAACCATGCCATAAGGAGGATAAGATTATACGAGATTTTATTTATAATTTTGCAAACTTTTAATTATTTCTCTGGACTGGGTTTTTGTTCCCGCAAAGTCGACCATTAACTGTGGTTCATAAATGAACACGAAAAAAAACAACGAACTAATACAAACTGAAACGAACTCCGGTTGCGTGAGTTCGTTTCAGTTCGTACGAGTTAGTTGTTAATTTTTTTTATACCAGATGGCAAAGTCCGCAAAGATGGTTTGAATTGTTTGATTTTTATCTTACTACCTTTTAGTCCATAATTTCTTTCTTTAACAGGACATACGCCATTCCCAGTCCAGCAATGCCATATAAAAGAAGCGGCAGGAGATATCCGGAAAGCGCGCCAAATCCTTCCTGGTATATCAATACTGAATCAAGAGCCCTTATACCCATAGTGATGGGAAGGGCGTTCCCGATCTTTACCATCAATTGCGGCATGGTCTCAAACGGGAAAAAAACACCGCAAAGGAAGAGCATGGGGATACTCAACACAAGGGATGATAACATGGCTGTGTTTTCCGATTCTGCAAACGTTGCAACTGCCATACCGATACCTATGAAAGCTGCTGAATATACAAGGATCGCAAGGAACAATAGTCCAAGCTGGCTTGTCGGGATCAGGATCCCATAGAATAGGTATGCAACAATCACCAGGATAATTCCCTGGAGCATGGCTATCAGAATAAGTGCCAGGGTCTTTGCGAAAATGAACTCTTCAAGTGATAAAGGTGTCAAAAGGGTCCTCAAAAGGGTCTTTTTGGTTCTCTCCTGCACTATTGTAATTGATGAAAGCAGGAATGAAATGAACATCAGGACGATAGATACGATCGCAGGCATCAGGAAATCAAGATTAGACATGTTTTTGAATACCGGTTCCCTTTCTAATTTGATGGGCGCAGCAATAGCAGCGGGTGACTTTGTTCTTACATCGCCCAGGATACTTTTTGTCCGGTTGATTTCCGATATCAGGTTTGAAGTGCTATTTTCCATTTCCGTGGAGAGGTTGTTCATCTGAAATGAAACATCGGATGACTGATTCTTGACCTGATCCAGGATCACGATTGCAGTCTGGATGTTTGAGATATTTCCCTGGATATTTGTGATTTCAAATATGTAATTGCCGATCAAAGCTTGCATATTCTGCAACCTGATGTCGGTGCGTATCAGTTTTTCATGTAATTCAGAGCCTTTTTGGGCAACATTTGCAAGGCCATTATAAAGTGATCTTATACGGTCGGTCTTTTCAAGTAAAAGCGCCCTAGTATTTTGAATCTGCAGGACGGTGTTTGCAATGGAAATGCATTGTGGTGTTGAAGGAATTGTACATGTTGAATGATATGTTCCCTGAAGATCGCTCTGGATCGACAATAATGCGGCATCTGTGGAATCGATATTATCGACCACAAACTTCAGGTCATCTCTCAAGCTTGCTGAGTCATTATAGATAGAACTTACATTCTTATCAAGTTCTAAAATGTCATTTCGAGTTCTATTTATATCCACAGACGTCAGGGAGAGGTCGATCCCCATCTGGTCAAGCGTGTTTTTCATCATATTAATGGATTGATTCATCCTGGTTACATTGATCTCATCCAGTTGGACAAGCACATTCTGTGTATCATTGTTCAGTCTGCTGATATTCCCGTTTATAGAAAAGACCCCTTCTTTTAATGGGGCAAGTTCTGATTCCATCTCTCCCAGTTTTTCCCAGAGCGTGCTGATAAAACCAAGGGTGAGTTCGTAGGACATTTTTTCAGTGGTGGTAAGGAAAACCGTAGATATTACAGGCGCTATCTGGACACGGGAATTATCAACATACAATTTCATAGACTGTGTCTGGTTTTCGGGAATGAATATTCCTGCGCTGTATTTTCCCTTCATGACTCCATCTTCGATAACAGACGGGTCATTAGTGTTCTCTTTAACGATTATGAACATTTTGCTGCTGTTCAATTCTTCGATTATGTCATTCCCGGATGTTGACCCGCCTCCAACGCCAAGTTTTACCTCTTTTAAGCCTTCACCAGAGGCTCCTGAGAACACCGAACCGATCAATATCATAATAAGA
The DNA here is from genome assembly GCA_049301735.1 of Candidatus Methanoperedens sp. Taxonomy (GTDB): domain Archaea; phylum Halobacteriota; class Methanosarcinia; order Methanosarcinales; family Methanoperedenaceae; genus Methanoperedens. The sequence goes on along the minus strand of JBAQLI010000091.1, from coordinate 4,832 downwards.
ATAGGGGCAAGAAATATCAAAAGTAAAGTCTTCCTGTGGCGGACATATACTAAAAAATCTTTCTTTATGACTGGGACGATGCTCAATGCCACTCTTCTCCTGAAGCAAGAATAAATACGTCTTCAAGGCTGGGCGTGCTTGATTCAATATTATTGATCGTTTCTCCTTGTGAATCAAAAATTTCAAAAATTGCCTGAAGCGGCTGCTCATCCGTAAAAGTTATTTTAAGCCCTTTTTCATTTACGCTGTACGAAGAAATATTTTTGATGGAGTCCAGGTTATTTTGTATGGGCGCATAGTTCCCTGGTGAGCTTGTTATTAAAATAACCTTTTCACCTACCTTTTTTTTCAAATCATCCTGTTTTCCTTCGATAACTATTTTTCCCCTGTTCATTATCAGTATCCGGTCACACAATAAGTCCGCTTCTTCCATGTAATGTGTAGTGAGAAGGATCGTCGTTCCTTCACCGTTAACAACCCTGATTGTTTCCCAGAGGGCTTTTCTTGATACCGGGTCAAGCCCTACACTTGGTTCATCAAGGATCAATACCTCTGGTTTATGAATGAGTGCACATGCGATATTTAGCCTTGTCTTCATTCCCCCCGACAGGTTATAGGCCCTTACATTGCTTTTTTCATACAGTTTTAGCAATGTAAGTATTTTATGGCTCCTTTTCTTGATATCAATAACAGGTATCCGATATAATGAACCGAAGAACATGAGGTTTTCACTCACAGTAAGCTCATCGTAGAAACTGTTCTCCTGGGGGACAACTCCGATAATTGAAAGTACGTCTTTCTTGTCAGATACAACATCAAGGCCGGATATAAATGCATGACCCGATGATGGTCTTGATTGGCATGAAAGGATTTTGATCAATGTTGACTTTCCGGCGCCGTTTGGTCCGAGAAGACCGAATATGATCCCTTTTTCAATGCTCAATGTCACATTATCCAGTACTTTGAAATTACCATAGCTTTTTGTTATAGAGCGAAATTCTATTATAGGTTCCATGTTTGTATTATATTTTTTTTCTATTCCATAATTTATTATATACTATTCAGAACTTTTTTTTTAACTTATATGAGCTATAAACACTTATTACGATCTTATAGTTTTTATTAAACTATAAAAATTTTTGTCTAAAATTTTAACAACTGCAAATCCGATTAGTACTGTTCCTGCAATCATTGATACAGACATCACTATTGGAGCAAGTGGGAAATCTGATGCCCCGGTTAATCTAAGTACAATCCAGAAAAATCCGGCTCCATAATGATAAAAAATGAAATATGAAATAAATATCGGCAACACTATTATTACCAATACTAACAATAATTCAAATAATCCATATGCTAATCCTGCATCCATATTCTACCTTACGTTATACATGCATAAAATCCATCGCTTCCTTTTCCCGGCGCTTGTTGTTATGTTCCATCTCCTGCCCGGAAAAAGGAGATAATCAAGTCTTCATTATTATTATGATACTAATCATCACCCCTTTATTTCCACTGGAAAAATTCGCTTTCAAAGTTTTAGTTATTCAATAATTATTTATGTGATACTAAAGTATCAAATGCAACGTGTATAAAAATGGAAAAGAACACTATAATTTTATTTAACCCGATGCCTGTGGAACATCCTGTTGCGATCCCCAATAAAATGACAACATCCCTGCAGGTCCCGCTGGTTAATGTTCCTCTATCGCTTCTTGCTCTTGGGAGAATGATCCGGGATGAATATGACGTCAAAATAATCAATGCAGTAGTAGATAATGATTATAAAAGAAATATTATCGATGCCAGCAAAAACGCCTTATGTCTGGCGGTCAGCAGCATGACCTGCTACCAGATCAGTGACGGTATTGATGTGTGCAAAGCTGTCAAGGAACTTTATCCAGAGCTTCCGGTCATCTGGGGAGGATATCACCCATCAACAGAGCCAGTGCAAACCCTTAATAATCCTTATATTGATATTGTTATCAGCGGGCAGGGAGAGGTACCTTTTAAAGAAGCAGTGGAAAAACTTAAGAAAAAAGAATCCCTTAACGGGATTCGGGGTGTTTCCTATAAAGAAGGTGCAAAAATAATTGAAAATCCAGGACAGGAATTCAAAGCCCTTGATTCTTTTCCTCCCATACAATATGATATGATAGATGTAGAGCGACACGTCAAAGGATATAAATTCGCAGATCGATGCATTGATTATTATTCAAGTACGGGTTGTGCGGCAGGATGCGATTTCTGCTCAGAGCCCCTGTTTTGTGGCAGGCGCTGGTCAGGACTTCCCGCAGAAACAGTGGTTTCGGAACTTGAGTATCTTGCAAAAACCTACAACATTGATACATTCATGATCCGGGACAGTGATTTTTTCATCAATGTGAAACGGGTGAAGGAGATTTGCAGGCTCCTGATCGGGAAAAACCCGGGGATCCGTCTCACGAGCGTCAATGGCAGGATGGAGCATCTGTCGCGAATGGATGATGAAGTTTGGGGACTTTTGCGAAAAGCTGGTATTCATGAGATATTCATAGGCTTTGAAAGCGGGCTCCAGGAGGCGCTTGATGCTATGAATAAGGGAGCAAAGACAAGCCAGATAAAAATGTGCATTGATAAATGCATAGAATATGATATCGATATTCGTGGCTCATTCATGGTGGGAATTCCGGGGATGGATGCAAAAGAAGAAGTGACAAGGACATTTGAGGAGATCCATAAGATCATTTCTGCTTACGGGAAAATGGGGAAACTTAAACACATGGATATTTTGTTATCATTTTTTACGCCATACCCGCATACTAAGCTATACGAAGCCTCTGTTAAGAACGGATTAAAGCCCCTGAACACTCTTGAAGATTGGGGCGACTTTGACCAGTTCGATTTCAAAGCGCCGTGGTTTTCACAGGAGTATTTTGATATTACCAGGGATTTCAGGACAGGAATGCCAATGAACTCGGGATGTGGTTTTGAGGAATGGTGCAGGTTTTATGAGGGGATAGTAAAGAGGCTGGAACGAATTTGAGATAAAAAAATCAATGAGTGAGCAATAATAAACTATTATAGGCCAGAATAAATCTTAAAAATCCAAAAATTAAAAACCAGCGATACATTATTAAATTAAAAGATAAATGTTACTAATATTACTAATATTAGACCTAAAATAATGTCAGAAAAAATAAATGAAAAAACGGAAATCGATTGGGAGGTTCTTGAAATATCATGGGCCGCTCGATACGAAGAAGATTATGTTATAGTATAACTGAGTAAACCTGTCCAAGTTTCTTAGGATACGACATGTTTGTAGTCTCAACTTTGAAGCATATTATGTTTTTTTAACACAATACATAACTTATATTTGCTTTGTTCCAGGCAAAGTCCAGACTATTATTTTGATATAATGTGGGGCTGGTGAGATTTGAACTCACGATCGACGGGTCTCTCCGAAAATGCCAGGTTTTTGGCAATTTAATCTTTGAGCAGCACGTTCAGTGCTCCAACGGTTCCTCATTGCTTACCGCGTCCGGTTCACTCGGGAGACCAGTTGCTCATCATCACTTCCGGATTTCTCCGGTTTTCCGCTGGAGCCCGTCGCCATGCCGGACTAGGCCACAGCCCCTTGTGGGTCGCTAATAATTCCTCCGATTGTTATTAAAGGTATCTAATCATACAATGCAAAAAACCTTTTTTTAACGCCACAAGGCGTAAAAAGGGGAAGTCCGAAATTTATATATATATCTGGTGCAGCTTTAAAACATCCATTCCTTTAAATTCCAGGCATGAATAAAACGTATAGCGGATATATTTCTATATTTGGTTTTGTCTCCGCTAATTTATCAGTCACAGGTGTAAGTCTGTCTCGGGCGAAGTTGTTGAAGTTTTCTTCAGATTCCCATATATCAACTACTCTCAGACCTATTTTATCGAACATGGCGATATGAATTACTAACCCTTTCGGAACATCTCTTTCAAAGTTCACTCGTTCTCTCGCCTGTTCATAAATTTCTTTTGTGACTCCTTCCCAGTTTACGAACGCAACTATGCGAGTATCCGATTCTTCTTGTCTATGCCCGGGCATGAATAAATTATACAGTGGATGTACTTCTACATTCGGTTCCGTATCTATTAATTCTTTAGTCACAGGCGTAAGTCTATTTTGGATGAAGTTATTGAGATCCCCCTCGGATTTCCATATATCGGTAACCCTTATGCCTTTTTCGTCAAATGCCGTAATATGAAGTACTGCCCCTTTTGGGATTTCACCTTCCCAGTTTACTTGTTTTCTTACCTTTTCATAGAGTTCTTTTGTAACCCCTGTCCATTGCATAAGCATAACTATGCGCTTTTCTTCTGTTCTCTTGGCCATAATTATCACTCCCAAGTTAATTTATGTTTCATTGGTTATTAAACATTTCCTTTAACATACTTCCGAAATCCCCTAGTTCCGATTGATTAAAGGAATTACTAGCTAAATTTCCAATTAAAAAGTATAAATGGGGAACCCCCATAAGGTATTCCTTTGAATTTGTAACGTTTATAAGCAGGGCTTATTATACTATAGACTAATATAATCTTATTAGAGTCAAAAATGATTTGTCCGCACTGTAAAGAAGAAAAAAAATGTAATAAAACATGGAATTCGTAAGAACAAATGTGTCAAAAAGCAGCAATACTCTCCTGGGTAAAAAAGTATGCAAATTTACTTTCAAGGTTTGAAAGTAATTTGAAACCCGAAGTAAAGGGTAGAGTACACACAGATGAGGTTTATGTAAAAGTGAAAGGCAAAGGTTACTACTCAATCAATTCAATCGACAGTAAAACCAAGTATAATC
>JBAQLI010000090.1:0-9036 GCA_049301735.1 Candidatus Methanoperedens sp. | reverse complement strand
GCATTTGTACAATGTCAAATTGTTTTGGGACAGCCTGCAATACTTAATTTTAAAAATTATACTTGGTCTTAATGTTTATGCAGACCAATTGGTGAAAATCCAAGATTATATTTGGAAATCTGAAAACCTTAATAGGATTATAATAGGCAATGTAAAGCCTTCGTCAGCTAAAAGGTTAGCAATCTTTCCAACATATAAAGAAGACAGTCATTAATGATATGATTTATATAATATTAACAACCGCAGAGGCACTGTTCCAAAATCCAGTTATGCCAGTAATTATTTAGAGGCAGATTTCACAGATTTACGCATCTGTTGCCCTAAATCTGTATTAATCAGCATTAATCTGGTCTTAAAAATCACTGGAAAATGGAAAAGTGCCAACCGCAGACTTGTTTACCTCCCTTTATATTTAAACATGTCCCCACCAAGTCCTACCAAGTCCATACCTTTTTATTACTCTTTGGAAATTTGTTTTACCATTCCATTTTAACCATTTTTACAAATTTAATGTATATCATATCCAAGTCCAGCTCCATCGCATTGAGGATAATTTTTACAATACCACATACCTTTCTCAGGAATCCATTTGATTTCTTTTTCTGGATATGAATCACCACAATGAATACAAGTAACTACCGCATCTGAATTTGGATTGGGTGCAAGAGGGTCATTAAAATCGGGTTTTATTTCTATTTCATTAACGGGTTCTATTTCATTATTTTCATTTATTGAATCTGTCTTTTCCATATGCTTTTTCATACATACTTCACAAACTTTCGTTGAGATTCTGGTGTCAGGAGGAGTTTGAGATGCAAACATGTTTAATAATCGTGGAGAGATATCCAAAGAATAATATTTTATTCCTTTATTAATATCTGTTTTGCACATATTGCACACATAATCCTTCATAGCTTTCCTTTGTTTATACGGAAATTCCATTTTGTTACCGTTAACGACACTTATTATAGCAAAAGTTGTCATATTCTCATTCTCCCGATACTAAATAATTTTTCCCTGAATTCTTGGAAGCAATAACCATATCCAAGAATCAAGCAAGATAATTGTAGTCCATGTTAATTCAATCCATATAAGATTTTCTGAGAAAAAGGTGAGTATTTGTTACACTAAAAATAGTTTTCGATTAGGAGAGTCTCAAGTAAAAGGAGAACATTCTTTGAAATTCGTAAGTTCTTCTGGCAATAATTTGCATACCATTGGTCTTAATTTACTGTACCATTCATAAGAAACTAAAACAAGAGTTAAAGGCGCCAGCACTTCCAATACCCCAGACGATACATCGAACTGTTTGATCCCATCTGATAGATCAGAAAAAATGAAAAATATGCCAAATGAAAGATATAAACAATTTTTTCTTAAGAAAGGTCCTGTTATTATTGACTGTACTAATTTTTTATCAATTTCCTTCCACAATAAAAATATTTGAATTGAAAGGAAAACAAAAAATAAATACAAAGTATATATTAAAGAATCAATAATTTTATAAATCATAATTTCATTTGAATTATCCATATTTTCCTACCCTTTTAATGCAACCCATATTATGATTATAATAATTATAAACTTTGTGGTATCACTTAATTAAATCCTTTAGATATTCGATGATATCGATCGTGACATCCACCCCGCACGCCTCGAATATACCTTTGCCAGAAGGCGTTCCATTGATCTCAATAACATAAGGTTTATCGCCTTCGATAATATCCACGCCAGCGTAAGTCGTTCCGATAACTTCCGAGGCTTTCAAGCTCAATTTTTCCTGTTCGCCTGTCAATATGCAGGGTTTTGCGCTACCTCCCTGGCTCAGGTTATTGATCCAGCTTCCCTCTGGTGCTATCCTGTAAATCGAGCCCATCACTTTATTATTCACAACAAATACCCTGATGTCCCTTCCGGGATTGGGAATAAATTCCTGGATATACACAAGACCGTTTTTTTCAAGCAGTACTTTGAGTTTCTGCCTCCCCATTTCATTGTTTTTTATGCATTCTACGCCAATTCCTTTATATCCGAACACAGGCTTCACAACAGCGCGCCCGAAAGATGCTAATGAGTTAAGCGCTTCCTCCTGGCAATTCGTCACCAGGGTAACGGGTGTATTGATCCCATTCTTTCGGAACATATAACTTGAAACATATTTATTGGCAGACCTTGTAATTGAATCTGGTGAATTGATGACCGCTATACCAAGGTCTTCCAGCTGGCAGAGGATATCGAACCTGAAAGAAACATCATTTCTTGTTGAAGGTCCAAGGTCTCTTACAATAATAGCATCAAGAGTTGTAAGATCGATCTCCCTTGAGTATAACTTACCTGATGAGATGTTTGAAGTCACTTCACTGAAGCTAAAAGTCAGGGCTTCCATTCCGCATTGCATAACGGAATTATGGAGTGCAATTCCAGTCCAATCTGCCGGGTCTGTTACTGAAATACCTATCCTTTTCATTTTGTTATCCTGTAAATTCGTTTATTCTTGAAATACCGGCTTCAAGACGTGGGATTTCGCATATCATACAAAAAAGAAAATTAATGACTTTTTCCGCGCTATCTATTATTATGCCATCACTTGACGCTACAATATCATGAGAGAACTTCAAATCATGATCTACATTTCTTGAAGTACCTGCTTCGCCCATTAAACCTGCCTGATCAATCTTTTCCCGAAGCAATCCTGCCAGTGAACCACTTTTACTGATTTGTGAATCAAAGAGAAAACATACTTGTGAAGGGTATTTCTCTTTTAAGAATGATAATATCAATTCGATGGCATGATCTGTATTCCCGGAAGTACTGAAATTCCTGGATACGCCCTTTATGTCCCTGATAACCCCATCATCGCAAAGAATTGCTTTTTTCTCAAGGATACTTTCCATTCCGATAATGATGTTATACCCGTCAATTATAACCTTATTACCTCGTATTTTATCACATGGCAAGAATTTCAGGCGCCTTTTTTCACAAATCGACCTTGCGATAACTGCCCTTGAAAGAATATGCCTTGAATCAGAATCCATCCTGTAGTGATCGCATACAAATCCCACAACGCCTTTTTGGGGGAATCCCCTGTTAAGAAGATATCTAATATCAATAGCTGCATCCTCAATACTCATGGGTTCACCCTGAACCGCAAAAGTGCGGCTATACCTCCCAGGGCTTCAAGCTTCTTTCCGGGCTCAAACTCTGTGCTAAATACTACAATTCTCCCCTGTGAATGCTCAACTTCTTTTAAGAATCCATCAATGGATTTGCCTTCACGTTCGGTGCGAAGCAATTCATCAGTGATCAAAAGAGTGTGGATGGCTCCAAGGTTCTGTGCGTTCCTGACATCTGCCATTCCATAGGATACTTTCCCGTTTATGGATATCTCTTTCATCAATTCTTCAATAAGTTTTGCTTCCCTTCCGATCCTTGATTCTTCCATTATCCTGTCAACTGCGCCCCTTCGAAGCACCTCCTGGAATCCGGCTATACCGATTGAAGTTGTATCTTCAAGAACCGCTTTTTTTGCGAGTTCAGGTTCCCTTGTTCTTATGAACTCAAGAAAATCCTCTTTTGTAAATCCCGGTCCTGCAAGTATGACGGCATCCACTTTCTCTGCCGCCCATTTTAACTGCGAAGCCAGTTCCCCGAAGAATTCATTACGTGTATTGCCCTCGCCTTTTCCAAGTGATTGCCGAAGCGATGATGATTCTTCAACACCGAACTGCCTTACCATTCCTATGGATGCCTCTCCTTCTTCTATTGTTGCGATAATCACTTTTGGGCGCATGGATGCGATTTGCGCTTCTTTTATTCTTTCGAGCTGGTCGCTCTTCCACGTTTTGATTATGGATATATCAGTTCCCTCTTCGATATTTATCGTATGGTATGCGCCGGTATCAATTCCATCAACTATAGTGCCATGAACACGCAGGCGGTTTGCGAACTTATGGAACTCTACTTTCTCGACACATATCCCGAGTCGCATCGTTTTCTTATCAGCTTTTTCAGGTCTCAGTTTATCTGTAGCTCCCTCAATACGCCTTTTCGTGACTGCAAAAACAACGTCCTGAGGCTCAAGTATGTATTTTAAATGCCACATGTCGTCTAATGATTCCACCATGAGCGAGATCTCACCATCATTTCCCCGCAGGTCTTTTTTTAACAGTTTCATTTAATCACCATAATTTCCGGCCGATATAAAATAACGTAATTACAAAAATAATTCCGGTTATCCAGATCATAAATTCAGGAGTGGGCTGTTCTGGAGGTGGAGCGTTTTGGTTATCCTGGTCCGGGGTCTTAACAGGTGTTATTATAATGATTTTTGGCGCGGGCATGTCAGGATCAGTGTATTGGTATACAGGAAAAAAAGAAACAAGATTAGTATCTTTTGAACCCGAATATATATTGTCCACTCTCAGGGATAATATTGTCCTGTTCGTCTTATTGTATGTGAAATAGTCTTTAAGATGTATAATTTCACTCTTCACGATCGTGTCGTTTGATTCTAATTCAAGCCAGATGGAATCCTCATTGCTCACGCTTTTTAATTTTACTACATATCCCTGGGGGAGGCCATATGAATCTCCCGTGGAAAGATAAAAATCAGTTCCATTCAGGATAATATCACTTGCTGCTGACCCTGAAAATGCAAGAATAATTAAAGATACCGCTAAAGCCGATACATTTTTTCCCATTTGTTTTCATTGACTTTATACACATGCTTATATATTTGCTTTACATCTCATACAAAATAAAATATGGTTATTTCAGTCAGGGTATGCTCAGGAAGGACGGCTTTTGAAGTGAGCACCAATATTAAGATCGATCTGGTCAAGGCAAGTTGCGTTCTTGATCCGAAAATTTCAACAAAACATATATTATTGCTGACATATAAGGGAGTGGATGTCTCAATGTATCCAAGCGGCAGGATGCTTATAAAAGCAAAAACCAGGGAAGAATCAATTGATATTGCGCGCAAGCTCTTAACAGACCTGGGTTTTGTCGAAATTTGAATTATATCACATTTTGTACCATATTTGTTACCAAAAACTATTAATCATGACAAAACAAAATAATCAATTACCATATATCATGAATGTGTTTGAATATGGTGCACGCTATGATGAGCTAGTATGAAATCGGCAGAAAAGCCATATTGGAAATAGAAATAACTTTTCCAAGTTTCCCGGGCGTAAAGGTCCTGTGACCATACATGGTCTAAAAGGAAGTGGCTCGACTGGGATTTCACCCGATAGGGGTGCAATAAGAAAGCGCATGGAGCGCAATTTGCGGCAAGCAATCACAAATGTTCGTGTTGCAAGGGTGTCGCATGCCCTGCGGAAATCATCCGGGGGTCAGCTCATCAACCCACTCATTATTTAATATCATTTCCCACATCTAATTTCTTAAACAATATTTTGCCGTTTTTTGCCGTTATTTTACCAGGCCGAATTCCATATTACTAATGATATTATTTTTGTCTTTAAACTGATATTCTCGCTGGCTTCGATTTCCTCTTCGAATAAGTATATTTTCGCGGGACATCCTTGCAAGATATGTTGATACAGTGCTGAGGCCGATTTTTCCATAAACCGACTCATATTGTTTTTTTACGTCAAGAGATGTGAACCATACCCTTGGATATTCAAATCTTAAGAACATTTCCAATCTTTCTTTTAATGTCAATGTTTTTGATTCACTTATGTTGTTCAATATCGAGGTCCGGGGTGGAATTTCATTTCTTGTTTTTGAAGCCGCAAGAATGAATTTCATAGCTGATAATACGGGGAATTCACCTTCGAATTCGGCATCTGCCTTTGTTCCGTCGTCTTTGACAAGATGTACCTGCACTTCAACTTCATCAGCCTCGATTGAATTAAGGTAAGCAACTGCAAGGTCAATGCATTCAGGACCTTTATAATTTATACTGCAAGCGTTTGTTCCTTCGATTTCAAGCCTTATTTTCATAAACCTCAAAAAATTGGAGGACTGCCCGCCCCATCGAGACAGACAGTTTTACATCCGGATTTCCCCTCCGATGTTTCCTTCGTTTTAAATAGTGTTCGTTTTGTGAACGACTTTGTAAATAGATGTAATTATTGGTATATATACTTTTCAATTGAAATAAAGGTAAATGGACATATATGTTAAATATAACAAAATTAAAGGGTATTTTTAACAAATATATATTATTATGCATTTTTTTATCAATTTGAATAACCATATTGTCCAATATTATTTAATATTTGATTTAAACCTTCAGTTATGTTAAAATTATTTTTCCAGTGGAAACAAAGGGGTACGCATTATTTTAGCTTAACACACTTCTTCACAAATTTTTTTGAAAAATATTGTTTAATAATATCCATATTCATATAGAAAAACTGGATAATCTATTTTAATAATAACACTAAATTAAGGTTTAGGCAGGTGAACCGGCATGGCTGAAAACACAATAGAATCTTTACAAGATGAAAAACGTATCTTTTATCCGCCTTCTGAATTTAGCAAAAAAGCGTATATAAAAAGTTTTGATGAATATAAAGAAATTTATAAACAATCGATCAGCGACCCCGCATCATTCTGGGCAGAGAAAGCGCAGCAGCTTGACTGGTTCAAGAAGTGGGAAAAGGTCAATTTCTGGGATCCTGAAAAAGCCATTTGCCGCTGGTTCGAGGGTGGAAAGCTGAATGCATCATATAATTGTCTTGACAGGCACCTACCCCAGCGTGGGGACAGGATCGCTATCCACTGGGAGGGTGATGGCGGTGAAACACAACGATTCACATATAAACAATTATACACGGAAGTCTGCAAATTCGCGAACGTGCTGAAGAACAAAGGTGCAAAAAAAGGGGACAGAATAGCGATTTATCTTCCCATGATCCCCCAGCTTGTAATCTCAATGCTTGCATGCGCAAGGATCGGAGCCATTCACAACGTTGTATTTGCAGGTTTTAGCGCTGATTCATTAATAGATCGCATCCATGATAGTTCATGTTCATTTGTAATCACGGCTGATGCTGGTTTAAGGGGAGGGAAAATCGTTCCACTCAAGGAAAGTGTTGACCGGGCGATAAGGGGCAATGAAAAGAATTCAGTGAACACAGTTATTGTTTATGATCGCACAGGCACAAAAGTAAATATGAAGCAGGGGAGAGATTTCTGGTGGCATGAGGAGATTAAGAACGCAAGCACTGAGTGCGAACCAGAAGTGATGGATGCTGAAGACCCGCTATTTATCCTTTACACAAGCGGAAGCACAGGCAAGCCAAAAGGTGTGCTTCATACCACTGGCGGATATTTATTGTATGCTATGCAGACTTTCAAATGGATATTTGATTACAGGAATGAGGATTTATTCTGGTGCACTGCTGACATAGGATGGATAACAGGTCACAGTTACATTGTGTATGGGCCGCTTGCAAGCGGCGCAACAAGCCTGATGTTTGAAGGTGTTCCGAATTATCCAAAGCCTGACAGGTTCTGGGAACTTATTGAGAAATATAAAGTGACGATTTTCTACACAGCCCCGACAGCTATCAGGGCGCTGGAGCGAAGCGGGGATGAATGGCCAAAAGGACGAGACCTCTCAAGCCTTCGGCTTCTTGGAACAGTGGGTGAGCCCATAAATCCCGAGGCATGGATGTGGTATTATAACGTGATCGGGAACAGACGCTGTCCCATTGTGGATACATGGTGGCAGACTGAAACCGGGGGCATACTGATAACACCACTTCCGGGAGCTACGCCTCTTAAACCCGGTTCTGCGACATTTCCTTTTCCAGGAATTGAACCGATGGTTGTGAAAGCGGATGGAACTGAAGCGGCCATCAACGAAGGCGGGCAGCTTGTGATAAAGAAGCCCTGGCCCGGGATGATGAGAACTGTTTATGGCAGCCACCAGCGTTTTATTGAGAAGTATTTCTCCCAGTTCCCGGGACTGTACCAGACCGGGGACAGCGCACGAAAGGACGAGGACGGATATTTCTGGATCATGGGAAGGATCGATGACGTGATAAAGGTTTCAGGACACAGGCTTGGCACTGCGGAGATCGAAAGCTCCCTTGTTTCCCACAATGCAGTCGCTGAAGCTGCTGTTGTGGGTTATCCGCATGATATTAAAGGAGAAGCCATCTACGCCTTTGTCACACTTAAAGAAGGTGTGACAAAGACCGCTGACCTGAAAGCCGATCTTGTCACTCATGTCAGGAATTCTATTGGTCCTATCGCAAAGCCTGAAAAGCTGCAATTTGCAGACGCGCTTCCCAAGACCCGCTCTGGAAAGATAATGAGACGCATATTAAGGAAGATCGCATCGGGTGATGTCAATGACCTGGGGGATATCACTACGCTTGCCGATCCATCTGTCGTGGAAGTGCTTGTGGAGGAGAGGGAGTAAGTTGAAGCATAAACATTTTTGTACACAATGTATACATTATAGACATGACAGAAATAAGTAGAAGAATAAGAACTTGATATTAAACCTTGATATCTCTTTGAGAGCTTCGACTATCTTTTCGATTTGGATTTGCCCACATTTATTTTACTTGAAAGTAATGATAACTTGGTAGGTCTATCATTTGAATATTCTATCTTGTCATTACCAAATCTATCGATAACATTCCATAGGTAATTTTGTGGTCTTGCTTTATTATGAAGCTCTGGTATTTCCCCAATAATTTCAGAATACGTTAGCTTTGGATGTTGTTTTAAAAGTTCCGTGACTTGAACAAAAATTGATTCCATTATGCCTTTAGATTTTTCAGTGATATCAGTTTTATCATTTGTCTTATCCAGTTTCTTGGATGTTTTTTCTAATGCTTTCGATTCTACCTGCTTTATTTCTGATTCTGTTTTAGGTTCATAAATACAGTCAAAAACGCAAGCTTCATTATCACTATTTTTGTATCCTCTCCAAAATGATTGGAGATGGATAGTTAGCACTTGCATTTCAATAAATCTGCTAGTAAATTTTATTCGCTGGATCAATAAATATAACTGATTCATCACTAAAAATTTAATTGAATT